>CAZWMX010000006.1:30635-35109 GCA_964635205.1 uncultured Acidimicrobiaceae bacterium
CTTTCCGCAGCCGCAGGTGCCCGAGACGTTCGGGTTCTCGATCGCAAAGCCGGCACCAGAGAGGCCATCATCCTTGAAATCGACGGTTGCGCCGGTCACCATCGACACACTTGCCGCGTCGACGACCACGCGAACACCATCGGTTTCACTGACGATATCGGTGGGAGCGATGGCTGAATCGAAGAACATATCGTATGCGTACCCCGAGCAGCCGGACCGCTTCACGCCGAGGCGCAACGCCAGATCGTCATCACCCTCGGATTCGATGAGTTGTTTGACCTTTGCCGCAGCACTCGAGGTCAGGGTCACACCTTGCAGTTGAGCAGCGTTGGGAGCTGTCATTGGGGCCTCCGGGGTCCGGAACGTGTTGGGAACACCATGATAGGGGAAATTCGCAGTGGTTTCGACGAAAAGAAGCCGTCAGCCATCAGCTGTCGAGGTTCTACCCTTCCCGGCATGGTTACGGAGGAACAGGTTCGCCAGGCGTTGCGACACGTGATCGATCCCGAACTCCACACGGACATCGTCGATCTCGGGATGGTGGGGAAAATCGAGATCAACGGCGGTGTCGTCACCGTGAACATCGCCCTCACGATAGCGTCGTGTCCGATGCGCGGTCAGATAGAGACAGACGTAGAGCGACGAGTGGGCTCCCTGCCAGGTATCGAAGAAGTGGTCATCTCAACAGGTGTGATGACCCAGGAGCAGCGCTCCACGCTGATGGAGCGCGCCCGCATGACGGCACGCGAGAAGGCAACACCCACGGCGGTGTCGCCATCGACGCGCGTCATCGCAGTCAGCAGCGGCAAAGGCGGGGTCGGCAAGTCGTCCCTGAGCGTGAACCTCGCCCTCGCGATTGCAGAGCAGGGGCACACGGTCGGGTTGCTCGACGCCGACATCTGGGGATTTTCTGCCCCACGGATGCTCGGCGCAAACGACACCCGGCTGAGTGCAAACAAGGACCGCAAGATCGTCCCAACAGAGGCCCAGGGCATCCACCTCGTCTCGACCGGTCTTCTTCTCGAAGATGAGGACACTGCTCTCATGTGGCGCGGGCTGATGCTCACCAAAGCTGTCGAACAGTTCCTCAACGACGTTGCATGGCCAGCGGATCTCGGATATCTCATCATCGACATGCCCCCGGGAACAGGCGATGTGCAGATGGCCCTCGCCCGGATGCTGCCCCAGGCAGAGATGGTCGTGGTCACGACGCCACAGGTCGCCGCACAGAAGGTCGCTGCCCGCGTTGCGGACATGGCGCGCCGATCGCACATGCCGATCATCGGCGTCGTCGAGAACATGGCCGGCTTCACCACCGATGAGGGGGCCCACTACGCCATCTTCGGATCAGGAGGCGGAGCGTCCCTCGCCGAGGACCTCGGCGTCGAGCTGCTTGGTTCCATCCCGATCGACCCTCACGTCGCGGCCGGTGGCGATACAGGGGAGCCGGTGGTTGCCGCTCAGCCGGGAGGTCCAGCGGGCTCCGCGATGATCCAGGTCGCAGCGCGAATCACGGAGATCCTCCCACCCCTCCAACTCGACTCATGCATCGGCAGACTCTCAGCCCTCTGACCGTTCTTGTGTAACGGCGTGTTCCGCCTTTCTCAGATTCTCTGTAAACATATCGTGACGCTTGAGCGACTCCACTACATGGTGCAACCATACGAACTACGCCGAGCGGGGAGAACAGACGTTTGCCTGAAGAGACGTTCGAAGAGTTCTACAGGCACAACTACCCGCGAGCGGTTGCTGTTGCGCGAGCCCTCGCAGGTGCCCGAGCGGCCGAGGACATCGCACAGGATGCTTTCATCGCGGCATCCCGCCAATGGGATGACCTCGTTGCGCCGGAATACTGGCTCATGCGGGTTGTAGCGAACCGTTCCCGCTCGGTGCTGAGACGCAGATACGTCGAGGCACGCGCACTTGGAGAGATTGGAAGTGCACTGGCTGAAGCGCCCGAACTGAGTGAGTCGACGGAGGAACTCTGGTCTGTGGTCAGGGATCTCCCGAGGCGGCAGGCTCAGACGGTCGCCTTGGTGTATGTCGATGGACTGAGCACCGAGGAGGTTGCCGAGATCCTCGGTTGCGCAGAGTCGACCGTTCGCGTCCACCTTCACCGTGCCCGCCAGAGTCTCGCAGAACGATTCGAAGCTGAGGTCTGACATGAAGATCGACGACTTCATCAACGAGAGCGCAGACGAGACACGTTCAGCGTACGCCCACCGAGTACCGGCCCTGGCAGAGCCAAACCGCGTCTCGGGCATGTGGGTGGCTATTGGGACCGCCGCGTTAGTTCTGATCCTCGCAATCCCTGTTGTCGCCATCGTTCGCGTGGGCACAGGTAGCGATTCCGCGGCGCAGGTCACACAAACCACCACTTCGATTGCCGAGGATCCACCGGCCGCTGTCGATACGCCGGGAATCGCAGCGACTCGTGGTCGCTGTACCGACGAGATTGACCTCTACACGATCGCCGGACAGGGCTTTTCGTCCATCGACGCTGCGCTGACCGCAGCCGCGGGAGAGGCAGGACTCGAGGCTTCGGCGTTCACCCGAGAAGGGACCTCGGACACGTGGATCGCCGGTACCTCCAACGACCCTGATGGTGTGGTAGATCTTCGCCGGCCCGACGGCAGTGATGAGTGGTTCGTTGTGTCGATAAGAACATGCGCCACAGACGGAGGGATCAACCGCACAACACCCGGCGGTTCATTCGGTGAGCTCACTGCGCTGCCATCGGTCGTGCTCGTTGAAGGTGCAGAGGTGGGCAACATATACACGACCGCCCTCGCAGCCGACTCGGCTGAGTTCGCCACGATGTGGGAGGAACTCGGACTGATCGGTGAGGTACCCGATGTCTATTTCGCAACACAGGTCGTGTTCTACTTCGGTGCAGTCGAATCGAGCGGCTGCCCACTCGGTGCAGTCGTCGGACTGATGTACAGCGCCGGAGAACAGAAAATCTATCCGGATATCCCCGTCGTCGTTCCTGAGGGATCGACGGGGTGCAACGAAGACGCAAACAGACACGCCGTGCTCGTCGCCGTCGAGCGGGACAACCTTCCAAGAGGAGCCCTCTCGCTCTGGATCAGCGCCGACGATCCTCCGGGCTGCTGTCAAGACGGTGTGACGTTTATCGCAGCCGGAGAGCTTACCGCACCGGCAACCGCCTCATACCCCCCGCTGGGTGCGGACGGTGATCTGGCGATCGGCGAGACACGCATCGCCTACGGCGTCTCCACGCACTGCGGAGTCGAATGGCTCGCTCGATCGGTAAATGGACAGCGATGGCGGGCAATCGACCTCGAAAGTACCGGCGCCGTTGGCATCGACCCTGTGCCACCCGCGTGGGGGATGGCGAACGACTCCCTCGACCTGGTTCTGACCCTTGTGGACGCAGAAACGCTCGATGTCACGACCTTGACCAGCGATGTGACCGTGACGTACGCACCGGACCCCGATGCACTCAGATGTAGGTAGCAGCACGACCGACCATCGACACAGAGCCGTGACGAGGGGACGCCGTTTGACGCAGTCGCCGCACGCCGGGAGCTACTCCCCGACCGGCCAGTGTTCAACAACGATCTCAGGCATCGGAAAGTCGGTTGGGTTTCCCGTCGCCAAGCGGCCATTGATCCGATCCGTAGCCGCAGCAATGAGACAATCGGCCTGATGCAGGGTCATGCCATTCGCTGCATGCTCGCGGCGCCATCTTCCCGCGGTTGTTGCGACCATCCGGTCGATGGGTGCAAGCCGGAGTGCGTTCACAAGCTGCTCGGCAAGCTGCTCCTCGCCGGGGCGTAGACCTCTCCACACTTCTTCGATCGAGATGGGTGTCACCCACAGCTGCATCGTCGATCCACGCAACGATCGAATTCGATCCGCCGCGGGATACCCCCGTAGCGCATCGATGAGCACGGTTGTGTCAAGGACGATTCTGTCTGTCATCCGGCCCGTCTTGTATCGGAGCGCTGATCGCGGACCCACGCCGCAGCGTTAGCATCCCACTCGTGCTCGGTGCCTTCAAGAGTGCCAAGAGAAGCTTCTATGTCATCCCAACGCGCCTCGGAGTCAAGGGCCTCTCGTACCACACGCGCGATGAACTCGGACCGCTTCCGTTGACCGGCACGCCTGTCGATCTCGGCGACGAGATCTTCATCCAGGAGTATGTGCAACCGCATTCGATCAATATATCACACGGAAAGGCCCACGGAAAGGCCCGCGACACCGCGTCACATCAATCAACACGGAGCTAACCGCAGAGAGCTTTCACGAGGGGATAGGGGTTGACCCAGTCGCTGCCCGGTGGGGCGTACTGGAAATGGACGTGTGGCAACCAGTTCGGTGCGTTTCCGCTCGACCCGTTGTAACCGACCAGGTCACCGACGTTGACCGCCGTGCCGCCGGTGATACCGGCCGCAAAACCTTCGAGGTGGGCATAGTAGTAACGATTACCGGAGACGCCTGTCAGGTA
>CAZWMX010000006.1:35209-42628 GCA_964635205.1 uncultured Acidimicrobiaceae bacterium
GTCGAGGTTGCCCTGCGAGCAGCTTCCTCAGCAGCCCTGCGGGCCGCATCTTCACGGCGTTTCCGTTCCTCCTCGGCCTTACGGCGCTTCTCTTCCTCCTGCTTCTCATATGCGATCGCAATCGCGTTGTAGTCGGCATCCGCCTGCTCGAGCGTGGTGAGTATCTCTTCGGCAAGACCACCGATCTCGGCAACCAGGGCCACTTGATCCGTCAACGACTGCCCCAACAACGCCTGTTGCTCAACGTGGAGGGCTTCAGCAGATTCGAGACCACGAAGAAGGGAGACGTCGCGCGCATTCATCACCTCGTAGTACCGATCCTGAAGTGGCAGGTCGGTGAACGTTCTTGCCGTGAACAACCGTTCCGTACCGAGGGACCCACCGGACATGTATCGGGCGATCAACAGATCCTTCACCTGGGACCTCTTGGTCCCGATCTCCCGCTCGAGTCGAGACACCGACCGGGAGAGCGTCACGATCCGTTCACGGGTGATCGTCTCATCCGCCGCAGCCTGTTCGAATCGGGCGGTTATCGCTTCGAGAGAGGCAGAAGCATCCCGGCGCGCGTCGAGGGCAGCGCCGACCTCTTGCTTCGTGATCTCGCCCGACGTAGCGGCGTACGCAGGCGAAGCAACCGCAATAATCAAAGCCACGGCGACAAAGAGCCGATTTCGCATCGCTCCCCTATCTGAGGCGCACTTCTGTCTCTTCCTCCGCCGTGCCCGATACGAACAATACCGCGCCATCCCTCGAAAGCTTGGTCAACTGCACTCCCACCTGATGGACAGCCGCGTGCCGCAGGCCCGCTGGGATACCCGCATACACAACGTCGACGATGTCGCCGATCGTTCCCGCACCCCCGGCTACGGCGGCGACGATCTGGCGCTCTCGCTCGAGGCGATGGTCGATGTACTCGGTGATTGCCGCACCAGCATCATCCATCCCGGCACCGTGACCCGGTGCGAGTCTCGCGACACCAAGATCGCGAACCAGGTAGAGGCTGTCGAGGTACGCCGTGGCGTCCTCGATGATGACCGTTGACCCTTCCATGATGTGATCACCTGTGAACAGTGTGTCGCCGTGCCGGAAGCAGAGATGGTCGGCTGTGTGGCCTGGTGTGTGGACTGCGAGGATCTCATCCGTGCCGAACGACACCGTCGAACCATCCGCGAGCAACACATCAGGCAAGAACTCCGGACCGGGCCCGAATCCGAACACGGGAACATCGAGCGTCAGCGCCAGCGGATTCGCGAGGGGTGCATGATCAGGATGCGTGTGGGTGACAACAACGCCGACGGGCGTGCGGTCCCCTACGGCTGCCACGATCGCCGCCGTATGCGCATCGATCACGGGACCCGGATCCAGGATCAAGACTTCGAATCCGCTTGCCAGGAGGTACGTGTTGGTTCCCGGCCCCGTGTACAGGCTCGGATTCGGCGCAAGCACTCGTTCGATCATGATCCGGATCTGAATTCTGCAGGAACGCGGCCACCCTGCCTCACCACGACCGCAAGCCTTTCCAGGAGGGTCGGGTCGTGTTGGGAGGGTCCGGCATCCTCGAACCCTTCATCATCCGGCATGAGGATCCCTGCCTCGTCATCTCCGACGAAGAGCCGCGGCTGAATGGGACGAACGATCTCAACCGATCGAAGTCGATCCACCAGTGCAGCAGCTGTTGGTTCGGAGGCGAGCAGGAGAAGTGTCTTGCGGGTGGGGAACGCAACCACCCACTCCTGCATCTCCTCCCGACGCAACGCCTCACGCGGTGAGACCCAATCAAGATCGACCAATTCGTCGCCATCCACGACAGCCACAGCGTCCGTACTCGCAACGGCGAGGAAGAACCGTGTGTCAAAGCGAATAGGAAACACCTCAGGAGTGATCCAATTCGAGAAGTAGATCAGCGAGTCCTGATCGAGCATGTGCTCTGAAGCCTCGACTGTGCTGAACGCGTCCTCGGTCAGGGGTGCAGACACGGTGCCTGTCGTCGTGAGCCACAGGCCGGTCTCCTCGATCAACTCACGCAGCGCAGCGACCCTCCAATCCGAGCCATCACCGCTCACGCCGAACGATGCCGGGGGATCTGCATCCCCCGGGTCCACGGCACCTCCAGGAAACACCCACACACCGGGCATGAATCGCGCAGACAGGGGCCGGCGGACCATCAGGACCTCGATCCCTTCCGCTTGCCTGATGACACAAACCGTTGATGCTCGACGAAATGAGCTCATTGCTCGATCACCCAACCAGAAACGCGACGTCTCAGATACCACTGCCTGATTGCCTCTCGGACGCCCGGTACGAGAAGGGAGAATCCAACGATGTCTGTGAGAAAGCCAGGGGTAAGAAGCAGCGCACCGGCTACGAGAATCATCGCGCCGTGAACGATCGAGGCCGTCGGGATCTCGCCCCGGGTCACCTTGGACCTGATGCTCCGCCATACGAGTCTGCCCTGATTGGCGACGAAGTAGGATCCAAGCACTGCGGTGGCGACAACGACGCCGAGCGTTGGCCAGATGCCGATCCAGGTCCCGACGTAATAGAACAGGACGATCTCGATGATCGGCACGACGAGGAAAGCGATGAACAGCCACGTGCGAAGGCGCATGAGGAGAACGTAGTACGACCAACGGCCAACGACTGCAGACTGACCGCAGTTCATGAATCATGTGTCGTGTGTCGTGTGTCGTACTACTTTGCTCGTATGGAACTACGCGACCTTCCCTCGGTCGACGCGCTCAGCGCAAAAGTCGGCAACTCGACCGATCTGCCCCGTGCCCTCGTGATCAGCGTCTGCCAGGAGGCGATCGACGTCGCCCGTGACGCGATTCAGGCGGGCGGGGGTGCCGACGCTGAGACGATTGCAGCCGAGCGTATTGCGGACATCGAGGCCGGCAGGCCACGATCCGTCATCAATGCAACCGGCGTCTTACTGCACACGAACCTTGGCAGGGCGCCGATGCATCGAGCGGTCTCAGACGTGGCTGCCGGCATCGCTTCAACCGCGAGCAATGTCGAGATCGATCTTCGAACAGGCCGGCGATCGAGCCGATCGGCCTATCTTCGGACGCTATTGCCGCTGGTAACAGGCGCCGAGGACGGGTTCGCGGTCAACAACAATGCAGGCGCTCTCCTCCTCTCACTTGCATCGGTGGCCGGCAGCGGCGGACGCGTCGCTGTGTCACGCGGTGAGTTGATCGAAATCGGCGGCTCGTTCCGTCTTCCGGATCTGATGGCTGCCAGCGGCGCAACGTTGGTCGAGGTCGGCACCACGAACCGGACCCGTCTCTCGGACTACGAGGCCGTCGCTGGTTCCGTAGAAGCGATCCTGAAGGTGCATCCATCCAACTACCGCGTCGAGGGCTTCCAGGAAGAGGCCTCCTACGCAGACCTTGCCGGCCTCGCTCGGGCGAATAACATCCCTCTCATCGCTGACGTCGGCAGCGGGCTGGTCGACGAAGATGCACCATGGCTCGGGGACGGCTACCGAGGTTGGTTGGCTGATGAGCCCGGTGTGAGCCAAACCGTTGCGTCGGGTGCCGACCTCGTGCTCTTCTCCGGTGACAAGCTCTTCGGAGGCCCCCAGGCCGGAATCGTCGTCGGGACCTTCGGAGCCGTGGAACGAGCAGCCAAGCACCCCATCGCACGAGCCGTCAGGCTCGACGGATCGGCTATCGCCGCAGTCGCTGCAACCCTGCAGATGTACGCGGACCAGCGAGTACTCGATATCCCCTTCTGGGCAATGGCATCTGCGAGTGTCGAGGACATCGACGCGAGGGTGAAAGCCGTGCTCGAGGGCACCTCAGATGCACGCATCATCGATGGCGAGTCACTGCCGGGTGCAGGATCAGTGCCGGGAGCGACCATCCCGACCAGACTCATCACACTCCCCGGAGCGGCCGATACAACATGGACCGCTCTGGCTCGCCACGATCCTCCGGTCATCGCCAGCCGAAGGGACATGTCCACGCTCATCGATCTGCGCTCGGTTCTGCCGGAAGACGACGGTCACGTCACCAGCGCGATCCGGGCGGTCCTGGACTGACATGCCGATCATCGGAACAGCAGGGCACGTCGACCACGGCAAGTCGACTCTCGTCGAGGCCATCACAGGCAGAGATCCGGATCGCTGGGCGGAGGAGAAGGAGAGAGGGCTGACGATCGATCTCGGTTTTGCCTGGACGAACCTCGATGGGATCGACGTCGGGTTCGTGGACGTTCCGGGGCATGAGCGCTTCATCAAGAACATGCTTGCAGGCGTTGGAGCCATCGATTGTGCTCTCCTCGTCGTCGCAGCGGACAGCGGATGGATGCCACAGACCGAGGAACATGCCGCCGTTCTCGACCTACTCGAAACCAAAGTCGGCGTCATCGCTCTCACACGCGTTGACCTCGTTGACCAGGACACGATCGAACTCGCAACTCTCGAGATCATGGAAGAGATCGAAGGAACATCTCTCGAAGGATGGCCGGTGGTTCCTGTTTCAGCGATCACGGGTCACGGCATGGAGAGCCTTGTCGAACATCTGGCCTCGGCAGTCGGGCAGGCCGACGAACATACCAGTGGGCCTCTCCGCATGTGGGTGGACCGCTCATTCACGGTCAGTGGAGCTGGTGTGATCGTCACCGGCACGGTCGCTCGTGGCGAGGTATCCCCTGGAGACGCCATTGAGATCCTTCCCTCCGGCATCTCCGATCGTGTTCGTGGCCTCCATCACCACGATCGAAGAGTCGATCACGCCGTCGCCGGCTCTCGAACTGCGATCAACCTGCAGGGTGCGAAACTCGCCTCGCTGTCTCGTGGAAGTCTCGTCTGCACCCCGGGGTCGATCGCGGTTTCCGCAAGGATTCTCACGAGGCTCGAAACTGCCAGGGGATTCGAGGAGATCCCACCGCGGGGCGCCTTCCACTTCCATATCGGGACCGCACACAGCCCTGCGACCATCCGCCGCCTTCACGGTACGGACGCCTACCTCATCGATCTGGACACATCGCTACCCATGGTGATGGGTGATCGATTCATACTGCGGGATTCCGGTCGCCGGGCGGTCGTCGGGGGCGGAAGGGTGCTCGATCCGCATCCGCAAAGCCGAATCACGCCGAATCACATCGAGATCCTCCGATCAGCCGTTGGTGGTTCGGCCACCGAGATGGCCGATGCGTTGCTTTCCGTGCGCGGCATCACAAGCATCAATGAACTCACCAAGGCAACCGGCGGCGGATCCCCATCGACCGGGCTCCGCGCAGGTGGAACGATCTTGTCAGAGGATGCTGCATCTGACACCATCGACCGCTCAACGAGAATCGTGTCCGAGTACCACCGACATCACCCGCTGCGTCCGGGGATTCCGAAGCCGGAACTCGCGACCCGGATCGGTGTCGAGCCCGAGATCATCGATGCTGCGGTCGACCATTCAGAAACGCTCGCTCAGTCCGATGGCTCTGTCCGTCTCGAGGTCTTCACGAACACGTTGGCGCCATCCCAGGAAGCCGAGTGGTCTGGCGTGCAGTCGGAACTCGAGAACTCCTTCGATGTGCCGAGGATGAGCGCCATCGACCTGAGTGATGAGGTTCTTCACGCCCTCATCCGGCGGGGTGACCTCGTTCAGATCGCACCTGATCTCGTCTTCACCAAGACGCAGGTCGATGAGATCCACCGGAAGATCGTCGACCTGCCCGACGGCTTCACAGTTGGTCAGTTCAAGGATTCGTTCGGGATGACGAGGCGCCAGGCGGTGCCAGCGCTCGAGTGGCTCGACAAAACAGGCTGGACCAGAAGATCTGGAGACGGTCGAACCGTCAGACACCGACCGTAACGATGTTTCGACGGCGCTCTGTCTCGGTGAGGCCACCCCAGATGCCATACGGCTCTTTGATCTGGAGCGCATAAGTACGGCATTCTCCGACGACCGGGCAGACCTGACAGACAGCCTTCGCACGCATCTCGCGGCGTTGTCTTTCGTCTTTTCGCTCCTGGGCGCTCGGGGGGAAGAAGAGGTGGGAGTGGTTACCGCTGCACAACGCGACCGGCTGCCAGGAACGATCAGGGGACATCAGGGGGTGCCTCTCTATACTTCTCGCGTATCTCGTGTGCAATAGCCCAATCACACGAACCACGAATTTAGCCTCCAGTTCGCCGAGATGACAGGAAAAATCTAGGAGGCTCAAGACATTTCTTCGCGACCTGCCAGTACCACAGGATCGACTTCGAGCACGAGACCGGTCACTCCGACGATCTCGACAGCTGCCCCGGCACCGACAACAACTCCCCTGTCTGCAGTCGCTCTCCACCTGGCACCATCGACCATGACGACCCCCTCGGGATCAAGATCGGACACGGCAAGACACCGTCTGGAGAGCAGGTCCTCCCTGCCAACGGTCGGTGTCGCGAATCGGCCTCGAACAACCGTGGTCAACGAATACCAGATGAACACAACAGACGTCGCCACAGCGAGGATCACCATCCACGCCGCCGGTGGATAGGCGGGACGGGTTGTCGTGAACAGAAAACCGGCGGCGAGCACCAGGATCGTGCCGACAACAGCACGCCAATCAACTCGATTCTGAGCGAAACCCCACACCATGATTCCGAGTCCGCCCAGGGTCATGATCACAGCAGGCCACCAGATCGGGAGAGTCGCCAGACCATAACCAGCTATCAAGAGGGACACAGAGGCGACGGCGGCCATGAGACCTCTGCCTGCTGCGTAGAACTCGAAAGCCGCGAACGCAGCACCAATGAGCAGAAACAAGAATGCCGTCTCCGGGCGCGCTCCGAGCCTCAGGAAGCGGTCGGTCAGTCCGGGCTTGACGAAGGTGACCGTACGTGTCGACACGATGACTTCCCGGCCATCAACGGTCTCGTTGCGAGCCGTGGATATCTCCCACGTCTCCGAACCCCGCGTCACAGTTGTTCCATCAAGGGAGACGATGAGTTGACCGAGCGCCGGGTCGAGCTGATCAACGAGACCGGGAACCCACCGTATGTCGCCACCCAACGTGATCGTGGTATCCGCGAGTTCAGACGCCACGGCTTGGGCCGCTTCGACAGAGTCGCCCGGCCGAACAGGCAGCGCTCCCGGGTCGCCACGCTGAATCACTGGATCGAGATATCCGACCACCGCGCCGGGCGCCGCCGACCGGATATCGGCATGGCCGGCAAGATACGCGGCACCACCGAACGCAACCGCGGGACTCGGCCCGATCCACGAAATGACAGGTGCCGGCGCTTCAACGACCGCTTGGTAGAGCGCTGCGACATCTCCGGATGAGACGCCGGGGCTGTCGATCTTGAGGATGTACAGATGGGCCATCTTCGACGCGATCGCATCGATGACGTAGTCGATGGACCTCTGGTCCATGGGGTCTCCAACCTCGATGACCACAATCGGATCGTCGTCGGACCCAGCGAGAGCGACG
>CAZWMX010000007.1:0-3207 GCA_964635205.1 uncultured Acidimicrobiaceae bacterium
AGGCAACGGTACGCGTCGTTCGGCGTCAATACGAGCTACCTTCTCTCCCATGACCTACCGAATGAACAACCCGAACATCGACGCACAGATCGATCAGCTTGTCGCCGACGTCGTCTCCCAGACCGAGGGTCTGACCACGAATGCAGACCTCGTGCGAGAAGTCATCGTTTCCGCGCTCAAGGTCATCAAGGACAAGACCGACCGCGGCGACGTCCGAATGATGAACACCGCAATGAAGGAGCTCCGGTACTCAGCTCTCGTGTTCCAGCCGTTCAGCGACACACGCAAGATCGCCGTCTATGGGTCTGCCCGTACCGATCCGGGCGATCCGAATTACTTGATGGCTGAGGCGTTCGGTAAACGGATGGCAGAGGACCATGACTACCTCGTGATCACCGGCGCAGGTCCGGGAATCATGGAGGCGGCGAACAAAGGGGCCGGCACCGAACGCAGCTTCGGTGTGAATATCCGATTGCCCTTCGAGAACGGGGCGAACGAATACCTGGCACCCGGCAAGGTCATCAACTTCAAGTACTTCTTCACCCGAAAGGTCCAATTCGTCAAGGAATCCGACGCGTTTGCGTTGTTCCCCGGCGGGTTCGGCACGCTCGACGAAGCATTCGAACTGCTGACACTCATCCAGACGGGCAAGTCCGACATCCATCCGATCGTGATGGTCGAGGCCGAAGGTACCGGCTACTGGGATGCGTGGGAAGCGCTCTGTGATGCGCTCGTCAACCAGGGCATGATCTCTCCGACCGACCTCAATCTCTACAAGGTCACAACCGATATCGATGAGGCCGTCGAGGAAATCCTCCGGTTCTATCGCGTCTACCACTCCCAACGCTTCGTCGACGGGGTGCTCGTGCTCAGACTTCAGATCGGCGTATCCGACACACTGCTCGACGAGCTTTCAACCGAGTTCGCCGACATCATCCGTTCCGGACGAATCGAAGCGATACCCCCAACCCAGGACGAGGTCGAAACGGACGATCATGTGGAACTTCCACGTATCGCATTCGACTTCGACCGACACGGATACGGACGGCTGCGAACTCTGATCGACCGCTTGAACGACTCCATTGGGTAACCATCGCGCACCCGCCAGCAACACCGACTGCAGTAGAATCAGTCCATGCGTGAGATTCTTTCAGACTTGGTCGCGGAGCAGCAACACCTAGACCAGTTCCTCCAGACACTGCGGGACCGACAGTGGGCGACGCCAACCCCCGCCGAGGGTTGGACGATCCAGGACACGGTGAGCCACCTGGCCTACCTCGAGTCGTTCGCCGCCGAAGTGCTCGCCGAGGGTAGGGACCGGCTCGATGCCGAGGACATCACCGACCTCGACGTGTGGACACACAAAGGTGTTGTTCAGGGCAGAGGTCGCCGCCATCAAGAGATCATCGAGTGGTGGCGCTTCGGAAGAGCAGACGTTGTCGACGCGCTGTCGCGGATGCTGCCGAGGGACCGCGTCCCATGGCTGTATGGAGACATGAGCGCTCGTTCGTTCGCACACATTCGTCTCATGGAGACCTGGGCTCACGGCCTTGACGTCAAATCAGCAATCCTCGGCCGTATCGTTCCTCTCGATCAACGACCCGAGCACCTCGAAGAAGATGAAGCGTGGGTAGATCCGCTCGCCGACACGACGAGGCTCCGCCACATTGCTCTGTTGGGACAAAGATCGCTGCCCTTTGCATTCGAGCAGGCCGGCGAGCAGTTCCCCGAATCCGGTATCCGTGTCGAAGTCATGGGGCCTCTCTATGCAGCATGGCGGTTCGGCCCAGAGGACACCGATGAGGTGATCAAAGGTATGGCCGGGGATTGGTGCCGTCTCGTTGTGCAACGCCAAGACGCCGAAGACACGGGTCTCAAGGCTGTCGGCGAGCACGCCGAAACCGCTCTCCGGATAGCCCGGGCATACTGACATGTCCATCCCACGCCTCGTGGGGATGGTTCATCTCGGACCACTCCCCGGTTCGCCCGCATTCGATGGAGATCTCGACAGCATCATCACGGCAGCAACCACTGATGCCGAACGCATCGCGGAGGCCGGTCTCGACGGGATCATGATCGAGAACTTCGGTGATGCTCCCTTCTACGCATCGAACGTACCGAAGGTCACCATTGCGTCGCTCACCACGGCAGTCAACGCCGTATATGAGGCATCGAGACTGCCTGTTGGTGTCAACGTTCTTCGCAACGACGGTCTGGGGGCACTCTCTGTGGCAGCGGCAACCCCGGCATCGTTCGTGCGGATCAACGTTCTGTCGGGAACGATGTACACGGATCAGGGTCCGATCGTCGGACAGGCTGCCGAGGTTGCGAGACTCCGATCCCAGATCTGTCCCGACGTCGCGATCATGGCCGACGTCTTCGTCAAACACGCAACACCTCCAGCCGGCCTCACGCTCACGGACGCTACGAACGATCTCGTCGAGCGGGCTGGAGCAGATGTGATCGTCGTGTCGGGTGCAAGCACCGGTGCTCCAGCGGACCTCGACCAGCTCGCGACCGTTGCAGGACTCTCCCACCTTCCTGTGTACGTCGGGTCCGGCGTGACGATTGACAACGTGGACGCCATACTCGGAATCGCAGACGGCGCGATCGTGGGAACGTCGATCAAGGTCGATCATGTGACAACCAACCCGATCGACCTGCACGCAGCAACGGCGTTGGTGAGTGCTGCAAGCCGTCTCTGACGACGACGGCCGCCTGTGAACTGTCTACTGTGGACTGTGAACCTTACTTCTTACCCACAAATCCGTGGGTAAGTCGGTTTTGTCATTCCGGTACCCCTCGATGATCGGTTGAAGGTCTGGTGCTCGGCCCGGGGAAACAAAGGGTTTCAACCACCCTCGAGTAATGGTCGAGGGTTGGGGCTTACAGTTCTGTCACAGGCGCCGGGTAGCCTGCAAGCGTGTCCGGACTCGACCTTTTCACCAAAGCCACGGCCGCCTGGTTCGATGCGGTCTTCGACCAACCCACAGCCGCACAGGACCAGGGCTGGGAATCCATCGTGGCCGGAGACCACACCCTGATCCACGCCCCAACAGGCTCAGGCAAGACGTTGGCTGCGTTCCTCTGGGCACTCGATCGTTTGGCTACCACTCCCCAACCGCCGAGCCGGCAGCGTTGCCGAATCCTCTACGTATCTCCCCTCAAGGCACTGGCATACGATGTCGACCGAAACCTCCGGGCACC
>CAZWMX010000007.1:3307-17694 GCA_964635205.1 uncultured Acidimicrobiaceae bacterium
CAGTTCCTCGGAGGCGGCACAGTGGAACAAAACACCTGGGAACCGCGTCCGGTGACGATCGTCGACACACCATCGGACAAGACACTCGACATCGAGATCGTCGTTCCTGTTTCCGATATGACCAGACCAGAGGTCGATGCACCCGATCGGATCGACACTCCGCGACGGTCGATCTGGCCCGCGGTGTATCCCAAGCTGCTTCGTCTTGTCAACGAACACAACTCGACGCTCTTCTTCGTCAACAGCCGTGGACTTGCCGAGCGCCTTGCGGCCGAATTGAACCGACTTGCAGATGAAGAGGTGGTCCAGGCTCACCATGGATCCGTGTCGAGGGAGAAGCGAGTAGACATCGAGGATCGCCTCAAACGGGGCGAACTGAAGGGTGTGGTGGCCACCGGGACACTGGAGCTCGGGATCGACATGGCAGCCGTCGACCTCGTTGTTCTCGTCGAGTCTCCCTCGTCCGTTGCTCGGGGACTACAGCGGGTCGGGCGGGCGGGGCACCAGGTCGGTGCACCCTCGGTGGCAAAGGTCTTTCCGAAACATCGAGGCGACCTCCTCGAAACAACGGTCGTTGTCGACCGGATGTACAGCGGAGACATCGAGTCCACGTCCATACCTCAGAACCCGATCGATGTACTGGCTCAACAGATCGTCGCGATGACCGCGATGCACGATCTGGACGTCGACCAGGCGTTCGATCTTGTCCGAGGCGCATTCCCGTTCCGGAATCTCACACGCCAAACGTTCGAGTCTGTGCTCGACATGCTCTCGGGTCGATATCCGTCAGATGACTTCGCCGAGCTCCGACCCCGGATCGTCTGGGACCGTACAGCGGGTGTGATCGCGGCACGCTCGAACGCCAAGGTTCTTGCGGTCACGAACCCCGGGACGATCCCGGATCGCGGGTTGTACACGGTGCATCTGCCCGACGGCGGACGTGTCGGAGAACTCGATGAGGAGATGGTGTATGAATCGAGACCGGGTGACACGTTCGTCCTCGGATCGACCACCTGGCGGATCGATGAGATCACTCACGATCGTGTGATCGTCACGCCGTCTCCCGGCGCTCCCGCTGCACGAATGCCCTTCTGGCACGGCGATGCGCCCGGCCGGCCTCTCGAGCTCGGGCGAGCAGTTGGAGCTTTCACGCGCGAGATCGGAGCCCTCGACTCCGAGGAAGCTTCCTCGCGACTCGTCGCCGACTACAGACTCGATCCATGGGCCGCAGACAATCTCGCCTCGTACCTCGCGGAGGAACGTGCGTCAACCGGGCACCTGCCGACAGACCGCACGATCGTCGTCCAGCGCTTCAAGGATGAGATCGGAGACTGGCGGATCGTGCTCCTCTCCCCCTTCGGGGGACGCGTACATGCTCCGTGGGCCCTCGCGGTGCGAAATCGGTTCCGAAACGAAACAGGAGGGCCCATCGACGCCATCTGGTCGGACGACGGGATCATGTTCCGTTTCCCGGACCAGGACGCACCACCGGACACCGGACTGGTCCACCTCGACCCGGGTGACGTTGAGGAACTGCTGATCTCAGAGGTAGCGGATTCGGCCCTCTTCTCATCGAAGTTCCGTGAGGCAGCTGCCAGGGCTCTGCTGCTCCCCCGCCGACGCCCCGGCTCACGCACACCACTCTGGCTTCAGCGAAGGAAGGCAGCCAACCTTCTCGAAGTCACCCGCAACTACGGCTCGTTCCCGATCATGCTCGAGACGTACAGGGAGGTGATGCAGGACCACTTCGACCTACCGGCCCTGATGGAGGTCCTCACCGACGTTCAGAAGCGGACCACGCGGGTGGTTGAGACCGACACAGACGGGCCTTCACCATTTGCCTCGTCGCTGATGTTCGACTTCATCGCCTCGTTCATGTACGAATACGACGCACCTGTTGCCGAACGTCGAGCTGCGGCGCTTGCGCTGGACCGCAGCCTGCTCGCGGATCTCCTTGGTGAGCCCGAATTCCGGGATCTTCTCGACACCGACGCAATCACGTCAGTCGAGGCTGATCTTCAGCACCTTTCCGAGGACCGCAAGGTGCGATCTGCCGATGGTGTGTCCGACATGCTTCGGGATGTGGGCCCACTCACCTCTGACGAGGTGGCCCGCAGAACCACACAGCCGGAACAGGTGGGCGTCTGGCTCGACGATCTCGTACGATCCGGAAGGTTGATCCTGTTGCCGGTCGATGGCACGGACCGGTACATGGCAGTCGAAGACGTGGCGCGACTCAGAGATACCATCGGTGTCCAGCCACCACCTGGCGTCCCAACTGACTTTCTCGAGCCCGTCGCCGATCCGCTGGGTGACATCGTCGGACGATACGCACGAACACACGGCCCGTTCACGACGCACGAGGCCGCCGAGGGCCTCGGGTTGCCGGTCGCCACGGTCGTGGAGGTTCTCCGCCGGCTTGAAGACGATGGAAAGCTCACTGCAGGCGCCTACCGGCCGGGGGGCACCGAGCGTGAATGGGTGTCCATCGAAGTTCTCCGCAGGCTGCGACGGCGCACACTGGCCACCCTCGCCCAACAGGTCGAAGCTGTTGACCACGCCGGCTACGTGCGATTCCTCCCGGCGTGGCAGCGGGTGGGCCGGGAACGGACAACCTCACTTGTTGACATCGTCCGCCAGCTCGCCGGTGCCGTCATCCCTGCAAGCATCCTCGAAACGGACATTCTCGCGGCAAGGCTGGACAACCCCGAACGCGACCTCGATGCAGCCCTGGCGACGGGGGACATCGTTTGGGTTGGCCGGGAGCCCCTCGGGACCCGTGACGGGAGAGTGGCACTGTATCTACGTGACAACTACTCGCTGCTCGCTCCCCCTGCCTCAGACACGGTTCCGGATTCGCCGGTCCACGGTGCGATCCTCGAACACCTCACCGGCCGCGGTGCATCCTTCTTCCCCGATCTGTACAACGCAGCCGGCGGGGGAAGCCCCGATGATGTCGCCCAAGCTCTCTGGGACCTCGTTTGGAGCGGTGTCGTGACATGTGATTCCATCGGCGCGCTCAGGGCGTTCACATTGAAACGCCGAAGATCGACATCTCGCCGACAGTTGCCCGCCGCGACACCTCCGCACGCCTCGGGACGCTGGTACCTCACAGAGACCCTTCGCACGACCGAACCCACGGCCGAGGAACGGGCGATCGCAGCCATCAACACACTTCTCGACCGATACGGAATCGTCACACGCGATGCTGTGCTCGCCGAGGGTATCCCCGGCGGATTCACCGGCTTGTACCCCGTACTGTCCGGCCTCGAGGATGTGGGCCAGGTCCGTCGCGGCTACTTCATCGAGGGCCTCGGCGGTGCGCAGTTCGGACTACCCGGCGCCATCGATCGACTTCGTGCGACTAAAGACAGCGGAGTCGTTGTTCTCGCCACCCCCGACCCTGCCAATCCCTTTGGTGGCATCCTCCCGTGGCCCGATACACAAGGACGACCGACGCGCACCGCCGGTTCCCGGGTTGCGATCGACAACGGCGCCCTTGTTGCATGGATGGATAGATCAGGAAAGAGGGTGTGTGCCTTCTCGTCCGACAATGCTCGATCTGCTACAGGAATCGAAGCCCTCGCTTCAGCGCACGGCAAAGCATCCGTCGAGCAGATCAATGGAGTATCGGTGCACGACCATGAGATCGCCTCGGTCCTGCAGGAGAGAGGATTCGGAACCGGCTTCAAGGGGTATACCCTGCTGCATGCCGGACATTCGCATCGGAGATAGCCGTGCCGACAGATATCGATGAGCTCTTCAGCCACATTCGAGCCATCTCGGAGAGCCTCGACGCGTTGAGCGAAGGCGATCCGACCCGAGTCGACCTCATTGCGCAGCGTGACCGGCTGAGGGTCGAAGCCAGAAGGCTCGGGAACGCGACCAGACATCCACGCTCCGTCGAAGCCCAGATATCCATGCTCGAGAACCGACTCGACGAGATCCGCGACAAATTCGTTGGAAAGGGCTACGCAGAGAAGTACCTGACGAAGGGGTTCTCCGACCCGGGTGCGTACAGCGCAACCATCAACCGCAAGATAGAAGAAGAACATGCGGATGAGCTCGAGGAGATCAACGCGCAACTCGCTGAGCTCAGAGCGTTCACACCTCTCGAAAACGGGGACTGATGCCGCGGACCCCACGGATCCACACACGTCGGGGGCATCCCAACTTCGTGGACCTCGACTGGTCGAGTCCCATCAACGAGTGGACATCTGACCGACTTGTCGAGATGCCAACCGGCATTCATCGCCACGAGGTCGTGTTCGTGGCGTACAAGGAGGGCATCTACGCGATCAAGGAGATTCCTCCTCGACTCTCGCGCCACGAATTCGAGGTCCTGCGTTCCATGGAAGGCAGGACTCGCCACACGGCAATCGCCGCCGGGCATGTCGAGCGACCGTGGGTGGACCCTCATGACGAGTGGGCCGGTGCCGTGATAACCCGGTATGTGAGCAATGCCTTCCCTTATCGCTCGCTCATCAGCGGCATCGGATTCGGATCGAGACGAGATGCCCTGCTCGATGCGTTCGCCGGCCTGCTGGTCGAGTTACACCTCCATGGGATGTTCTGGGGCGATTGTTCACTGTCGAACGTCCTGTACCGGTGGGATGCGTCGTCGATCGAGGCGATCATGATCGACGCAGAGACGTCACGGATCTACACCAGCCTTTCTCGAGGTCAACGCAGCGAGGACCTCGAGATCATGAAGATCAATGTTGCAGGTGAGATGGCAGACATTGCAGCCCAGCAGGGAGCAGGCCTTGACGATGCCGACATGCTCCTGGGTGACGAGATAGCGTCGCGCTATCGCAGCCTCTGGAGGGAACTGACGACGTCTCTCGTCGTGAGTGCTGGTGACAACTACCGAATCCGGCAGCGTATCCACCGTCTGCATGGGCTTGGATTCGCCGTCGAGGAGATCGACTTGATCCCGGTTGACGACGGAACGAACGTGAAGATCCGGGTGAGAGTCGGAGGCCGTCAGTACCACTCCGAGCAGCTACGTGAGATCATCGGTATCGACGTCTCGGAGAACCAGGCTCGAGTCATCCTGTCCGACCTGGCCTATCACGGGGCGAAGTTCGGCGGCTCAACAGCCACCGGGAAGGATGTTGCTGCGATGAAGTGGCGTGCATCAGTGTTCGAGCCTCTCATTCTCCAGATCGCAGAGTCGCTTCCTGGTCGCGACCCCTATCAGGCGTACTGCGACTATCTGTCATTCCGCCTCAGCCTGGCAATGAAGCGCGATGAGGATGTACCCAACGCCGAGGCGTTCACGGCGTGGAGTATCGAGGGTTTCCCCGGTCTCAAGGACTCCTCAGTGTCCTGAGTCGATGACCCCGGGGGCTCCCAGCCAGCGCGACCGAACACGAACACTGAATTCGACCTAAGCTGACAGGAATGCACGTACTCGTCGCAACCGCCGGGGCTCTCTCGCCCGAACCAGTCGTCGAATTCGCAAGGCATCTCATCGGTGGGACAGGCTCTGTGACCGTCACGACGGTTGTTGAGGTACCCCGTTCTTTTCTCGAAGATCTCGATGCCGACAACTGGCACCCGCTCCATGACTCGAACAACCGTGAACCCGCGGAGTCAGTGGTCGACGCATATCTAAAGGAACGTGGGCACCGTATCACCGACCCCTTGCGCCACGCCCTCGAGGGTGCGCGCATCCCATGTGACGTTCGGGTGCTTGAAGGCGCAGACCCTGCCGCAGAGATCTCAAAAGCAGCGGACGAGCTCGGCGCAGATGTCGTGATCCTTGGCGCAACCAAACAGATCTTCGATCGTGATGCCTGGGAGAGTGTTTCGGCAAGAGTGATGATCGAGTCGGGAAGACCCGTTCTGGTCGTCCCCGAGGCGCGGAAACCCTCAGAGGACGACACTGATCCGATGTCGTATCAACCCACGGTGGAACCAACCGTCTCTGCTTGACAGCTCGACGACCGAAGACCGAAAGAACAGAGTGAGCCGCGGTCACCGGCTGGCGGCTATCGGTCGGTTGCAGCCGAGGTCGAGTCCCGTACCTTCAGCCCTGACCGATGCCTCGAGGGACCGGCACGTGCTCGTCAAACGAGGTTGACCATCCTGGACACCTGATCCGGCAAGTGCCCCCTCGATTCCATCCAAGTGGAGGGCCGATTCAACCGACGCGCGCGTTGCAGGCATCGCTCGGTACACCGATTCAACGGCATCCAGGTAGTCGGTGTGTGTTTCTGCGAGTTCTCCCGGTGGACGAATCTCTGACAGGCCGTCCACGTACCTGCCCATGGCGTCTTCAAGCAGGGCCAGATAGAGCACCATTTCGCGTTTCGTGACGTCGGTCACCTCTCCGAGGGCATCGTCGGATCCTTCTCCGAGGATCCTCGCAACTTCGCCCTCGACCGTCCTTTGGAATGTCGCCGACAGCATTTGGGATTCTGCGATGTAGGTGTCGGTCACCTCTTCGATCGCTCCCGCGTATTCGGGTACCGTCGGCGCTGATTCCGCACACGCGCTGAGAACCGCCACGGCAAACACGCCAAACAGAAGGACTCGTCGGATCATCAGGACACCGGGGCATCGCTGAACTGTGTTTCGAACAGTGTTGCGTACAGACCTGCCCGCTCGAGCAGTTCGGTGTGTGTTCCCACTTCCTGCACCCGACCATCGTCGATCACGATGATCTTGTCCGCGTTCAACACCGTCGAAAGCCTGTGAGCGATCACAAGGGACGTACGGTTCTCCATGATGCGCTCGAGAGCCTGTTGTACGAGTGCCTCTGAGCGCGCATCGAGGTGCGAGGTCGCCTCGTCGAGGATCAGGATGGACGGATTCTTGAGAATGACCCTGGCGATCGCCATCCTCTGTTTCTCGCCTCCCGAGAGTCGGTAGCCGCGTTCACCAACGCGCGCACTCATACCCTCCGGCAGTGAATCGATGAACTCGGCGATGTTCGCAGCCTCGGCTGCTGCCCTGAGCTCATCCGTGCTTGCGTCCGGCTTGGCGTACCTGAGATTGGCCTCGATGGTGTCGTGGAAGAGATAGGTCTCCTGCGTGACCACACCAACCGCATGGGCGATCGCCTCAAAAGGGAGCTCCTTCACATCGATGCCGTCGATGAGGACACGGCCCTCGGATGCGTCGTACAACCGGGGCACCAAATACGTTGACGTCGTCTTGCCGGCACCCGATGGCCCGACAAGTGCAACCATTTCTCCCGGCTCGACAGTGAAGGACACACCTTGGAGCGCCCAGCCTCCGGTTCTGCGCTGCTCATCACCCTCGGCCCTGCCAGATTCCCCCCAGCCGAAACGAGCAACCGACTCGAGTCCCGAAGACATGCCGGCTTCATAGCTGAACCAGACGTCGTCGAACTCGACGCGGCCCGCAAGGTGATCGACCTCTACAGGATCCTTGGCCTCCCTCACGTCGATCGGCATGTCGAGCAACTCGAAGACACGCTCGAAGGACACAAGAGAGGTGGTGAACTCCACTCTGGCGTTCGCGAGAGCGGACATCGGACCGTACAACAAGCCAAGGTACGCGCTCAGAGCGACGATCGTTCCAATGGTCAGTGTTCCGTTGATGACGAACACAGCACCAAGCCAGAACGTCGCAGCCGTGCCAAGAGCGGCAACGAGACCAAGCGCCATGAAGAACCACCTGCCGATCGTCGCCTGTGTGATGCCGAGGTCTCGTACCTGGGATGCGTGTACGGCGAACCGGTCATGCTCGAACTCTGACCTCCCGAACAGTTTCACGAGGAGCGCACCGGAGACTGAGAGCGTCTCCTGCATCACGGAGTTCATCTCAGCGTTCGCAGCCATCTGCCGGCGTCGGATGTCCCGTAGACGTCTACCGACCTGGCGGGACGCGATGACGAAGAGCGGAAGGATCGAGACGGCCAGCAGTGTCAGGCGCCACTCGAGCCTCGTCATGATGAACAGTGTTGCCACGACGGTGAAGGTGTTGGCCACGAGAGACACGAACGTCGACGTCACAGCCTGCTGTGCGCCGATCACGTCTGAGTTCAGTCGAGACATCAGCTCACCGGTCTTCGTATTGGTGAAGAACGCGAGCGACATCTGCTGGAGGTGATCGAAAAGCTCACGGCGGAGGTCGTAGATGATCCCCTCACCCATCTTGGCGGTTGCCCGACGCTGGATGACTCCAACGACACCGTTCACGAGGGGTATCGAAACCATGCCGAGTCCAAGCAACGTGACGAGGCGGAGGTTTTCATCCGGGATCGCCTGGTCGATGAGGCCACGTATCAACAAAGGCGGCACAAGAGACAGAAGCGAAATCACGACGATGGTGACGAACACGACAACAACATGCAGTTTGTACGGTTTTGCGTACGTGACTACGCGACCGATCAACGCCCGATCGATATCAGGTGTCGACTGATTCTCGTCGTGGCGCATGAACGCGCCCCAGGAAGATCCGTGCATACGGGAACAGTAAACCGATGACCGATAACCGATGACCGATTCTGCTCTTTCGGTTCACGGTGAGCGAGGCGCCGGCCGAGCGTACGGTTATCGGTCTACGGGTTTAGGGCAGCAAGCCGGAGAGGGGTGCTGCGGAGTTGGCGACGTCGATGCAGAGCTCCTCGGAGATATCGGATCGACAGAACAACTCGTACCGATGCCCTGCCTCTGTCCATCCGAGACTGATCCCATCCGGGACGATGATCGGAACAATATTGGATCTCGCGGGAAGCAGGTCTGCGGCTGCCCTGCCGACACGCAGCACACCAAGTCTGGTTGTTTCGGACTGATACGGATCCGAGGTCCACATTCCAAAAGCGGCGGTGGTGTCGGGATCAAGCACGCCCGTGGACTCGTCGTAAACGAGCTGACTCGTGATCCACCGGACGGTCTCAGGCACGAGATCAGGGAACATGATCGCAGGTAACGCGGTAGCGATCTCGGTTCTCGACGATTGCACGAACCTGCTGTTCAGCTCACGCTCCCATACGCCTCGGATCACCTGCTCTGAAGTTCCGGTCATCTGGTTGGGGAGGTCGTCGTTGAACCACGAAACATCGGTTGCACCGATGAGCCCTTCATCTCCGGTTCCGGCAACAACAGCCACAACGGTAGTCGTCGTGGTCACATCACCTTCGATGAAACCGCGCGTGCGTTCGCCGACCCCATCGAGGAGTCCCGCTTCTCCGCAACCGACAAGTATTGCCGAGAGCACCAATGCACCGAACACAATCCGCTTCATGTGCAGAAGGATGGCACGGTTCCTCAATAACTGACTGCACCCCAACCGAGGCCGTTCCCATTCTTTGGGCTGGAACCGTACGAAAACCACGCTGTGTTGTCGCTGGACAACCCGTCTAGAACCCAGAGTTGATGAAATCCGGTTCTCCGGGCTGTAGACCGGACTCACTCCGGTCTAGAACCCTGGGTTCGCGATTTCCGTCGTCGATGCTCTTCACTTCAGGAGAGATGCGCCTGATCGACGATCTGAACAACGGCACTCCTCACCACGCTCCTAGCATCGACACCCATGGAAGGCACACCCGTACAGGTCATCGACGGCAACCTCACCGACGATGCGCCACTCGACACTGCGATATCACGAGCGATCCTCCGAAAGGTGTCGGACGGCGACCTGCCGGAGACCTTCCAGATCGGACGTCCACACAAGGTCGTGGCGTTCGGCAGACACGACGCCATCACGCCGGGATTCAGGAGGGCGGTATCGATCGTCGTGCGCCGGGGCTTCGACCCAACGATCCGCACAGCCGGCGGTCGCGCCGTGGTTTTCCATGACGACGCAATACGCTTCGCATGGACCGTCCCCACCCCGGACCCGGTTCGCACCATGCAATCTCGATTCGAACTCATCGCAGACCGTGTCGTTGACACGCTCTCGTCGTTTGACATCGAGGCGGTGGTTGGCGAACTGCCGCGCGAGTACTGCCCGGGGAAGTACAGCGTTTCCGTGCCGGGCACGGGAAAGGTGATGGGGTCCGGCCAGCGTCTGGCGCCTCGCGCGGCTCAGATCGCCGGCGTGATCGTCGTGAAGAATGCCGAGGCGGTGAATGCCGTACTCGAGCCGGTCTATGACGCATTGGGGCTGGACATGGATCCCGCCGTGACGGGAAGTCTCTCGGACGTCACGAACATCGACACTTCCGCGGTCGTGGATCGTTTCTCTCAGCGCATCGTGCGTGACCGAGATTCGATCGACGCCGGAATCGGCAATGAAACAATGGCGCTCGCGCGCGAGTTCCGAGCCGATCACGACCCACGCATACTTGCGTGAGCAACCGAAACCATCAAGACTCGCACCCATGCGCATTCTCGTCATCAACGGACCAAACCTAGACCTTCTCGGAACCAGGGAGCCAGACCTCTATGGGACAACCACCCTGGCCGACCTCGAAGTCCAATGGCAGCTCAAAGGGGACAGCGTCGGAGCAACCATCGAGGCGTTCCAATCGAATCACGAGGGAGCGATCGTCGATGCCATCGGGGACGGGTCCGCCCGGTACGACGGCCTCGTCATCAACGCCGGCGCGTTGACGCATTACTCACGCGCAATCGGTGATGCTGTCGCTGCCGTCGGACTGCCGGCGGTCGAAGTGCACATCTCCAACATCTACGAGCGGGAATCGTGGAGACATCTATCCGTTCTGACGGACGTGTGCGACCTGACGATCGTCGGCCGAGGCACCGACGGATACCTCCATGCCATCGATCACATCGTCGCCGGATCACCGCACCCTCCGATCACAGCGCAGTACGGCCCTGACGCCGACATGGTGCTCGATCTGAGGACACCTTCTGGCGAGGGCCTCCATCGCGTAGCGTTGCTGATCCACGGTGGCTTCTGGAGACAGATCTGGAAGCGTGACCTGATGGACGCCATGGCCGTCGCTCTGGCCCAGGTGGGTTGGGCAACGGTGAACATCGAGTACCACCGCGGCCGCGGTTCATATGCCACGGCATCCCGGGACATCGAGAAGGCTGTTCGGTGGATCAAGAACAACGCAGTCGAGCACAGCCTTGATCCTGAGCGGATCGTGGCGATAGGCCACTCGGCCGGTGGGTACCTCGCTCTGTCTCTTGCACACCGCGGCGCCGGCCTCGCTGGTGCGGTCCCGCTCGCTGCAGTGTCAGACCTCGCCGCGATGGCAGCCTCACGTCCCGACGATGACCCTGTGGCTCCATTCCTCGGGGCGACTCGCGACGAAGCGCCTCGGCTCTGGGACCAGGCGGAGCTCACACGAAGCCCGGTAATACCGGTGCACCTCGTCCATGGCATCAACGACGACACGGTCGACCCAACTCAGACGGAGAGCTACGTCGCGCGTACAGGCGGGACAACGCCGATGACGATGATCGGTGACTGTGGGCACATGGAACTGATCGACCCGTTGTCCGAATCGTGGCCTGAGGTGATCGCCGCGCTCGAGAGCGTCAGCTCTTAGCCACCAGCGCGGCGATTCGTTCGAGACCCTCGACGAGATCTGCGTCGGCGAGAGCGAAAGACAGCCTGGCGTAGCCCGGGGCGCCGAAGGCCTCCCCCGGCACGATCGCCACATTCACCTCTTCGAGAAGAAGGGCCGCAAGCTCCATGGTCGACGTCGCCATCCGTCCGCCGAGTGGCCGGTCCAAGAGTCCTGTCATATTCGGGAACGCGTAGAACGCGCCCTCGGGTTCGGTGCACGAAACACCGTCAATCGATGCCAGGATCTCGATCATCGAACGTCTTCGCTTGTCGAAAGCGTCGCGCATCATCTCGACCGTCTCGAGCGACCCCTTGACGGCCTCCAGCGCGGCCGCTTGAGCGACGTTGTTCACGTTCGAACTGAGATGTGACTGAATGCGTGTGGCTCCGGCGGCGACTTCTGCCGGTCCGATCATCCAACCGACCCTCCAGCCGGTCATCGCATAGGTCTTCGCCACTCCGTTCACGACCACACATCTGTCGGCCATTTCGGGCACCACGACAGGCATCGAGTGGAACGTGGCGTCGCCGTACACGAGGTGCTCGTAGATCTCGTCGGTCATGACCCAGATACCGCGAGCGGCCGCCCACTCACCAACCACCCTGATCTGTTCCTCCGTGTACACGGCTCCGGTGGGATTCGAGGGACTTACGAAGATCAGCATCTTCGTTCGCTCCGTGACCGCAGCTTCGAGTTGGTCAGGCGTGACTGTGAAGTTCGATGATTCGCCTGTCGGCACGATCACCGGCACACCACCGGCGAGAGCGATCGCCTCTGGATACGTCACCCAGTACGGCGATGGCAGCAGTACCTCGTCACCCGGATCGAGCAGTACCTGACACGTTTGATACACAGCCTGCTTGCCGCCGTTAGTCACCACGACCTGGGACTGGTCCACAACGAATCCCGAGTCCCGTTGCGTCTTGGCCGCTATCGCCTTGCGAAGAGCGGGCTGACCCGCGGCCGGTGAGTAGTGATGCGACTTCGGGTCCCTTGCGGCTCGCAGAGCGGCCTCGACGATCAGACCTGGGGTCGGAAAGTCAGGCTCTCCCGCACCGTATCCGATGACGGGCTTACCTTCATCGCGTAACTCCTTGGCCTTGGCAGTTATGGCAAGAGTGGCCGATGGACTCACGGCCAGAGCCCGTTTCGATATAGATTCACGGTTCGTCATCACGTCTACTCTCCGACTGTCGAGTGGTTGGGTTCACGATAGACATGACTGAGATTCCCAAGATCACGATCCCGAGCGATCTGTTGCCCCTGGACGGCAGATTCGGATCGGGGCCCAGCCGTGTGAGAACCACCTTTGTCGACGATCTCGCCGGCACGGGTACCTCCTTCCTGGGGACGAGCCATCGCAAGCCTGGGGTCAAGGGTGTCATGGCCGACATCCAGGAAGGTCTCGTCACCATGTACGACCTGCCCTCCGGGTATGAGGTCACCCTTGGCCTCGGAGGCGCCACGGCGTTCTGGGATGCTGCGGTAGTCGGTCTGATCGAGAATCGCTCCGCGCACTTCGTGTGTGGTGAGTTCTCGGAGAAGTTCGCCTCATCGGCCGCAGAAGCCCCGCATCTCGATGAACCTGTTGTCATCGCCGCTGATTACGGAGATGCACCGCAACCCGAAGACGTCGCCGGCGTCGACACGGCAGCGTTCATCCACAACGAGACGTCGACCGGCGTCCTGGCTCCGTTTGCCAGACTCGGCGATGCTCTCGTCGCTGTCGACGGTACCTCGGCCGCAGGAGCGATCGCGTTCGATATCACCTCGGTCGACGCGTACTACTTCTCTCCACAGAAGGCACTCGGCTCCGAAGGTGGGCTATGGATCGCCATCGTGTCACCGTTCGCGGTCGATCGCATAGAAGCCATTGCTCGTTCGAATCGATGGATCCCTCCGTTCCTGTCACTCAGGACGGCGCTCGACAACAGCCGGAAGGCTCAGACATACAACACACCTGCCCTGACAACGCTCTACCTACTCGCGAGACAGATCGAATTCGTCAACGGAAAAGGCGGAATCCGGTGGGCAGACGCAACAACCAAAGCGACGTCGAACCATGTGTACAGCTGGGCAACGAAAAGTGGATTCGCCGAGCCCTTCGTACGGGACGTCGACCTGCGGTCACCGACGGTGGTCACGGTCGATCTGACGAGTTCGGTCTCTGCGGGCCTCGTAGCTTCCGTGCTACGAGCCAACGGCATCGTCGACACCGAGTCGTATCGCAAGCTCGGTAGGAACCAACTGCGTCTCGCCACGTTCCCGAACATCCCCATCGAGGATGTGCAGGCGCTCACAGCGTGCATCGACCACATCGTTGAGCAGCTGTGACGGCTGTTCTCACCGTCGTGGCCATCGTCGCGGGACTTGCCTCCGGGCTACTCACGGATCAATCGGTGTTGTGGAGCCGCCTGTTCAAGATCGGAGCATCAACAGCGGTGATCGCCATCGTGTTCACCGGTGCTCCTGCTTTCAGCGGCTATGCGATGTTCATCGCCGCCGGCCTCGTCATTTCATGGTTCGGAGACCTTGCGCTGTCCTTCACCGGCGAGAGACCCCTTCTCGCCGGATTGGCCTCGTTCGCTCTCGCCCATGCGCTGTACACGGCCGGGTTCTTTGCGCGTTCTCCGATGGACCTCGCAGCCGTCGCGCTGTCTGGTATCGCCATGGCTCTCACGGCGGGGGCCATCCTCCGATGGCTCGGGCCACACACTCCTGAACGGATGCGCATTCCCGTCGCGGTGTATGTCGGGATCATCTCTGTGATGGTGGTGGCATCCTTCGGCACAAGCGGAACGCTCCAAGACCCGCGTATCCCGATGGCCGCGGTGTTGTTCGCGATATCGGATGTACTCGTTGCCAGGAACCGGTTCGTTGTTCGCGCCCTCGCCAACCGCGTCGGGGGATTGCCGACCTACTACGC
>CAZWMX010000007.1:17794-38338 GCA_964635205.1 uncultured Acidimicrobiaceae bacterium
TCCGACGCACCAGACGATCACAGCAGACCCCTGGCCCCGCGCGGCGTCGTGGCCGCCGAGCGGATGGGCGAGGTCATTCGAGAGCTCGGCTTGGTACCCGATCTCGTTGTTTCATCAACAGCGACCCGTGCGCGGTCAACCGCGGAACTCGCACGCATCGCGGGCGGCTGGGACACTCGCCTCGTACTCGATGACACCCTCTACGGAGCATCGGTCGCTGAGACTCTCGCCGTGGCGTCCCGGCATGGGGGAGACTGCAACCGCATCATGCTGGTTGGCCATCAACCGACCTGGTCGATGACGGTGCAACACCTCACAGGGGCGCGAGTCGCGATGCGAACCGCGACGGTTGCCGATATCGAGCTCTCGATCACGGATTGGTCCCAGCTTCCGGGTGCCCCGGGATCGATCGTGTCTCTCCTCCAGGCGCGGCAGTTCGCTACCTGACCGTCCACCACCCCTCGACACCTGGTGAATCCGACACAACACAAACGAAAGGCACCGATGATCGACCTCAGGAGCGACACGGTCACGAAACCGTCGCTACAAATGCGCGGGGTCATCGCCAACGCAGTCGTGGGCGATGACGTATATCACGACGACCCGACCGTCAACGAGCTCGAGAACACCGTGGCCGACCTGCTCGGCAAAGAGGACGCAGTCTTCGTACCCACAGGCACGATGTCGAACCAGATCGCGCTTCGTGTTCAAACCAATCCGGGAGATACCGTGCTGATCCACCCGGACGCACACATCCGGCGGCATGAACTTGGCGGTGCAGCCCACAATTCCGGCGTCACGCTGGCTCTTCTTGATGGTCCGTACGGTACGTTCACGGCCGAGCAGGTGGCCGTTGCGGTGCCCACGCCACACGCCGCACTCCCGAACCATCTTTTCGCCCCGGTAACTCTCGTGTGCCTCGAGAACACGCATAACGACTCAGGGGGCACCATATGGGATCCCGCACAGACACGAGATGTTTTGGACACTGCGAAGTCACTGCGTCTCAGGACCCATCTCGACGGCGCCAGGCTCTGGAACGCGTCTGCCGCCAGTGGTGTGGATCTCGTGGATCTCGCTTCGGGTTTCGACACGGTCAACGTGTGCTTCTCGAAGGGTCTTGGTGCGCCCGTCGGATCCGCGCTTGCCGGATCCGCGGACACGATCGAACAAGCCCGCCGCTTCAAGCAGATGTTCGGTGGGGGTTTCCGTCAGGCCGGCATGCTTGCAGCCGGTGCCCTCCATGCTCTCGAACGGAACCGAGAGCGACTCGTCGACGACCACACCAACGCACGGTCCTTCGCAGAGGCGATCAACGAAACAAGCGGAATCCACGTGGACCTCGACAGCGTCCAGACAAACCTCGTCTACTTCGAGACACCGAACGCAGATGGTTTGGCGAGCGAGTGCTCGGACGAAGGAGTGTCGATGCTTGCCATCGGTCCGACAACGATCAGAGCGGTCTTCCACCTGGACGTGTCAGTCGATGACGCAATGGTCGCGGCGGAAGTCGTGAAACGGCTCTCGGCTGCTTCCCTGGAACCTGGAACCTGATACCTGGCCTAGATCATCACCGTGACGGTCGCCAGACCGGCTATCACCATCGTTGACAGCCCAACGATGCCGACCAGCATCGGCTTCGAGAGAATCTCGTCGTCGTCACTCGGATCTCGAAGCGGCTTGACCCTCGCGATGATGTCGTCGATCGCCGCGTCATAGTCGTACTTCGGTTTCTTCCCCTCGGCCTCTGTCTGAGTTTCGGGTGCGAGCGGAATCGCCATTGCCTCGGCGAACGCTGAAGGCGACGTGGGCGCGAACGAGAGTACTTCCCCCGAGAGAGCCATCTGGAACGACCCCCTGCCGGATGGTGCGACATCGCACCGGTCGCGTTCCCACGATCCGATCTCGTCGTCACCTGCGATCAATCGAACACGTTCGTCATCCATCTCGAATGATGCATGTAGTCCGTCACCCGTCTCACCCGGCAGTAACACCGTCCCGCTGAATACCTGACTCATCCCGCCTCCGCTCGTCTTACCTAGTTTCTATCGACTGTGGGCACGTCACAATGAAGCGGAAAGTGCAAATGGGTCGCCCGACCCGTATCTAGTTCCGTCACCCTGAATCCGCCGATTCTGTGGCGTGAGGAGGTCTGCGTATCGGCCAGAAAGAAGACAACGAGGCCGACGCGGTATCACCCATACGCCACATCACTGGACGTGACCCGTCACACCCTCACGGGTCCCAACGACACGCACACCCGCTCGCCACCATGCCCGCCGGTCTCGAAGCGGTGGGTCCCGGGCTATGACGACTCGGTGCCGAAACCCGACTTCCGCCAGGCGTTGGTCCCCCCGGTGATGCTTCTCACATTCCGGTAGCCCAGGCTCGTCAGGAACAGCACCGCAGGGAGTGAGATGTTGCCTTGCTGACACACGGTGAGCATCGGGATGTCCCGATCCTCAGGAAGATCGGTTGTGCGTTCCGAAAGTTCGTGGAGCGGAATATTGATGGCGCCGCGAACGTGCGTGTTCCGATAGACGTCTCGATCTCGCACATCCAACACGAAGGGCTCGTGGGTCTGCCACAGCTCGTGGGCTGAATCGACATCGATCGTCAGGTCTGGGTTCGCCCTGACATTCTCGATCATCTCATCGAGCAGAGACTCATGTCTGCTTTTCGGGGTAGCGGGCACCGAGCCGAGCCCGGCGAAATGCTTGACGACCGATGAAGCATATTTGAAGATGCTGTCAGGGAAGACCACCACAACCAGGTTGCCCGGTTCGTCGGCTATCAGCTTGAACGCGCCCGCCAGGGCAAGGCCAGAGCTCGGTCCCGCAGTGATGCTCTCCTCCCGGTTCAGACGCAGGCAGAGTTCGAAAGCGTCATGGTTGAGGACCTCGACGAGTCCGTCGTATTCGTCCGAGTTGAAGAACCTGGTCTGTCCGAGCTGGTGGATGCTGCGTACGCCGGGGATGTCGTGCCCCTCGTTCGGGTGGACACCCAGCACCTGGACTCCGGGATTGTGCTCCTTGAGGAACCTACCCGTACCACTGATCGTGCCACAGGTGCCCAATCCCGCGACGAAATGGGTCACCGCGCCGTCCGTCTGACGCCATATCTCGGGTCCGGTGGTCCTGTAGTGGGCCCCGGGGTTGGCCTCATTGCCGTACTGGTCGAGCATGAGGAAGCCGGGGAGCTCGGCGATTTCCTTCGCCCTGGAGATCGCACCCTCGGGTGCCCCCGGTGCCGGACACAGGTCATCTTCCAGCTCCACCACGTTGGCCCCGAAGAAACGCAACATGGTTCGTTTCTCTTGTGGAATCTGATTGGAGACCGGAGTGGTGAGGGAGTAGCCAAGGGCGTTCGCGATCATGGCGAGGCCGAGACCGGTGTTGCCGGAAGTGGGTTCAACCAGCTTCTGGTCTTCCTCGATCACGGCTCGTTCCTCGGCTTCGCTCACCATGTTGAACGCGACCCGGTCTTTCACGGCGCCGAACGGGTTGTACCACTCCAGCTTCGCGTACACCTTCGTGTGCTCGAACGGTGTCACCCGTGTGAGGCGTACCAGGGGGGTGGGGTTTTCGACGTTCGGGAGCAGGTCGAGTATCGAGTCGTAGACACGGAGAGAGTGGTTGGTCATGTTGGGACCCCGGATTTCGTTGTTGTTGATACGAACGCACGACGCGGCTGGAAAGCTGAGAAATCTCTCTCGGGCGGTGGCGTCGTTAGAAGTGCTGGCGGCGAGGAGCGCCGACACTCGGGTGAGCCGCCCGAGAGCTCCGACACGTACACATCGTCCGCCATGACATCGAAGGAAATGTACGAGGCTTCCCGCCGCCTGTCAACACTGGCGTGCGGACGAACAGAGATCACGCACGTGACTACTTCTGCCACACACCACTACTTCCGGTCGGTCCCTGATGGGGAACTTGGCTCCGGTGGGCTGGAGACACCCTCCCAGTCTTCTTGTTCAGGGGATGGATTTGCTAATGCTCGAACGAACACTAGAGTTCGCGGCCAACTCATCCAGAGCGACCGAGGGACTGGCCCGCAAAAGTCGCGGCAACCTGCCAGAGGCAAGGTGCCAATGCCAGATCGATGAGGGTTCCCCCGGGTCCCCTCCTGTCGCTCCGGAAGAGACCGTAGACGTCGAAGAGCGCGAGGAAACGAAATGACGAAGCACCGGCAAGAGGCTGGTTTCGCTCACTTCGCTTCCGCGCGTTCATCCAGCGAGTGGATGCCTCGCTACATGTGTTCCTGTATGTGTATGGAGCCAGCGACCCGCTGAACGGTTCCCGTTCTCGCCGCTGAGATATCTCTCCCCCACACCGTCGCCTTGCGACTTCACAGGAGCTCCGAACATGACCTTTCTCGACGACAGCCGGTTCCCGGCACCAATCTCACACACATACCCCATCAACGTGATCGTCCGCGGTCAACCGTGCCTCGTAGTGGGCGGTGGGCGTGTCGCGGAACACAAGGTGCGCGGTCTGCAATACGCAGAAGCTCATATCACCGTGGTGGCACCATGGGCGACCGCCGGGCTGGCCACGGACGGCACAGTTACGTGGAGGAAGCGAACTTACCGATCATCGGATGTCTCGGGGCATCGCCTGGTTGTAACCGCAACGGGTGATACCGGTATCGACACTCGGGTGGCCTCCGACGCTCGCCGCGCTGGTGTGCTGGTGAACTCGGCGGATGATCCGCAGAATTGCGACTTCATCCTGCCCGCTGTCGCTCGTGCGGGAGATCTCACGGTGTCGGTGTCGACTGCGAGTCGGAGCCCTGCTGTCGCGACGTGGCTGAGAAAGCGGTTCGAATCCGAACTCGACTGGCGGTACCGCACGCTTCTCGACATTGCTGCCGACGTGCGGGCAGAGGTGCGACTGGTCCGTGGTACGTCGGAGCTTCCGGGCTGGGGCAAAGCCCTCGACGATGCCTTCGAGCTCATAGCCGCGGGCGACACCGACGCTGGACGTTCCGTGCTTCGCCACACGTTCGGACTCCGCCCAGATCCCATCATTTCTCAACACGCGGAGGAACTTCGATGACCGTGACGCAACCCGACACGATGGTTACAGATCCCGAGATCGCGGCTGATATCGAGCGGTGGGAGTCGATGCTCGAACGGTATCTCGCGGGTGACGTTGACGAGGAGACCTTCAAGGTGTTCCGCTTGACAAGCGGGGTGTATGGACAACGCCAGGCGGGTCACAATCAGATGCTGAGGGTGAAGATCCCGTACGGGGCGCTGCGCCCGGGCCAGCTCGACGTGCTGGGACACATTGCCGACGAGTTCTCACGCGGTTGGGGTCACATCACGACCCGCCAGAACATCCAGTTCCACTTCGTCCAGCTGGAGCGCGTGTCCGAGGCGATGAGGGTCATGGGAGCGGCGGGCCTGGCGACGCGCGAGGCGTGCGGCGACGCTGTGCGCACGATCCAGGGCTGCCATTTGGCAGGGGCGTGCCCGTTCGAGGTGCTCGACATCTCACCCTGGGCGGAGGCCGCCACTCGACACTTCATCCGCAACCCGCTGTCGCAGCGGCTGCCGAGGAAGTTCAAGATCAACTTCTCGGGGTGTGCGACAGATTGCGGACAAGCCATGTTCAACGACGTCGGGGTGATCGCGGCGACCCGCGAGCAGCCCGACGGGAGCATCGAACCCGGATTCCGTCTCTTCATTGCCGGGGGTTTGGGCGCGAACCCGCACCCTGCGCTCGCTCTCGAGGAGTTCACCAGCCGCGAGGATCTGCTGCCGACGCTCGAGGCGGCGCTGCGCTTCTTCGACCAGTCCGGGAACAGGGAGAACAAGCTTCGGGCGCGGATGAAGTGGCTGGTCGACACGCTGGGAATCGACGAGATCCGGCGCCGTATCTTCGCCATTCGGCGCCTCCTACCCGCCTCGGCGACCTTCCCTGGTGGAATCCCGGACGAGGTCCTTGCCGCCGGCGACGGAGCGGCGGGAGGCGAGCCGGCCCAGGACGCGACACGGATCGGCAATAGCGTCCCGATCCGCATCGTGACAACCGATCCGTACGATCGATGGGCGTCGGTCAATGTGGTTCGCCGGGCGGGCAATGGCACCGTGTCGGCGTATGCACATGCGAGGCTCGGTGACATCACCGGTGACCAGTTCAGGGGGCTTGCCGACCTCCAACGCGAACTCGACGTTGATGTGCGGGTCACCAACCGGCAGAATCTCGTGCTCCGGAACCTCGTGGAGGACGACTTGCCCCTCCTCTACGAGCATCTCGTTGCCCTCGACATGGCCCGTCCCGGGGCAGAGCTGATTCGCGACGTGGTGGCGTGCCCGGGTGCCGATACCTGCAACCTCGGTGTGACTCAGTCAAGGGGTCTCGCAAGGGCAATCGACGAGGCCCTCGAAACCGACGGTCTCGCCGAGGTGAGCGGTGTGCGCATCAACATCTCCGGGTGCCCCAACTCGTGTGGCCAGCATCATGTGGCCGACATCGGCTTCTACGGAGTCGAGCGGAGAGCACACGGACGACCCGCGCCGGGCTACCAGATGTTGCTCGGCGGTCATGTCGGGCAACAACAGGTGCAATTCGGCACAAGAGCGACGCGGCTACCGGCCAGGTCCATTCCCGAGGCAGTGACGCGCATCGTCCGACGATTTGTGGCAGAGCGGCACACCGATGAGCCGTTTCGTGAGTGGCTTGCTCGTATTGGTGGTGCGCCGGTGATCGTTGAGCAACTGTCCGACATCATCACATTCCCGACCCCCGAAGAGAGCCCGGATCACTACGTCGACTTCGACGAGATCCTCCCCTTCGACGTGAAATTGGGTGAAGCCGAATGCCTCTGACAAGCGAGCGCTATCTCGCGGTCGTGGATGCGATCGACGCCGCCAACGCCGAGGACCCGAACCGGGTCGTGACCGGTGGCGCCGGCGAGCCACTGGCGTTGGCTCAAGGCAGGGCAGCTACTCGATGGGTTCGCCGTCTCGCGATTCACCCGTCCGAACCGCTGCTCCTTGCTGCGAGAGCCCACCACCTGCGCCGGTGGGAGGTGTCGCGCTCTGTGTACCCCGATGGACGTGCGGGATACCTCTCCTGGAGAAACGAGCGCATGCAGGCCCAGGCCCGCGATGCGTCCAACATCATGACCCGGGCGGGGTACGACGATCGCGTCATCGACAGGGTCCGGTCGATCATCCGAAAACAACGGCTTCGATCGGACCAGGAGGTACAGACGTACGAGGACGCTGCGTCTCTCGTGTTCTTGGAAACGCAACTCGATGACACAGCCGAACGTCTCGGGACCAGGGCCGTCGATGTGCTGGCGAAGATACTCCACAAGATGACACCGATAGGGATCTCTGTGATTCCCGAACTGTCGTCGGTACCTGCTGGTCTCATCGATGAGGCATTACATTCGTCGGTCCGCACGGATCTCGACCGCGTCATGCCCCTGCCGTGGAGTGATCCTGTGGACCAGACCCGCAACCTGATCCGCCGGGCTCTCGTGACGTCCAGAGCCCCTGTGATCACCATGTCGGGCCAGCTGGGCGGTGTAGTTCTCCTCCATCTGATCAGGGAGACGACGCCCACCATCCCTGTCGTATTCGCCGACACCGGGTATCACTTCCCCGAGACGCTCGAGTTCATCGATGAGCTGCGAGCGGCATGGGATCTCAACCTGCGTGTTGTCTCACTCCGAGATAGCGTTGCCGAGCATGAGGCCGTCCATGGCTCGCTCTACGAGACCGACCCCGACGCCTGCTGTGGTCTGCGCAAGGTGGCGCCCGTCGAGCGTGCCCTGTCCGGGTACGACACATGGTTCACCGCGGTGCGCCGCGATCAATCCATGTTCCGCTCGACGCTGCAGCTGGTCGCCGGCGCCGTACTCGAAGGTGATCATGCCGTTGCAAAGGTAAGCCCAATCCTCGGATGGTCGTGGGATACCGTTGAGCGCTACGCAGACCGCCATCGGCTCCCGCGTCACCCGCTCTACGCCAAGGGATACACAAGCATCGGATGTGCCCCATGCACCATCCCGACCTTTACCCCAGCCGATGACCGCAGCGGCCGCTGGGAAGGCGCCAAAGTGGAGTGCGGGCTTCACATCCAGAGTCCGGAGCCGAGATGAGCGGCACGGTATACCTCGTGGGCGCCGGTCCTGGCGACCCAGAGCTGCTGACGGTCAAGGCGTGGCGCCTGTTGGTAACGGCCGACGTGGTGTTCCACGATCGGCTTATTTCCCATGCCATCCTCGGCCTCCCTCGACGGGGAGTCCAGGTCATCGATGTTGGGAAACAACCTGGTGATGTCGCAACCAGGCAGGACACCATCAATGAGTTGCTGGTCACCGCGGCAGAGAGCCACAACTCTGTTGTGCGCCTCAAGGGCGGTGACCCGTTCATCTTCGGGCGTGGTGCCGAAGAAGCTCGCCATCTTCGCGCTCACGGCATAGAGGTAGAGATCGTTCCCGGGATCACCTCAGCGCTGGGACTGCTCACGAGCGCCGGCATACCCGTGACCAGCCGCGGTGTGGCCGGCGGATTCGCCGTCGTCACGGGTCAGAGGGCCACAGGGGAAACCGACTGGTCACGATATGCAGCCGTCGACACCTTGGTCATCTTGATGGGGGTGCGGAACAGAGCCAGTATCGCCACCGCCCTGATCGCAGCAGGTCGTCGCGGAGCCGAGTCGACGATGTTCATCGAGCGCGGAACAACGAGCACCGAGCGGCGGGTGTGCTCGACCCTTGCAGAAGTGGCAGACAACACCACGGTGATCTCATCCCCCGCGGTATGGATCATCGGTGCGGTGACCGAGCACGCCTCAGTCAGCCTGGTGAATTCATGAGTTACCAGATCAGTCATCTCGATGCCCTCGAGGCAGAATCCATTCACATCATTCGTGAGGCTGTTGCTGGGTCGGAGCGGCCTGTGTTGTTGTTCTCGGGTGGCAAAGACTCGGCGCTGCTGTTGCGTCTTGCTGTCAAGGCGTTCCATCCGGCTCGGCTTCCATTCCCGGTGATGCATGTCGATACGGGGCACAATTTCCCTGAGGTACTCGAGTTCAGGGATGTGACCGTCAAGGATCTCGGTGTCGATTTGATCGTGGCGTCCGTGCAAGAAGCGATCGATGACGGCCGAGTCACCGAACAGACCGGCGTGAGCGCCTCGCGCAACCGGCTCCAGATCGAGCCTCTGCTCGATGCGATCGAGAAGAACCGGTTCGATATGGTGTTCGGCGGGGCACGGCGTGACGAGGAGAAAGCGAGGGCGAAGGAACGCATCTTCTCGTTCCGTGACGAGTTCAGCCAGTGGGATCCCAAGAACCAGCGACCTGAACTGTGGAACCTCTACAACGCACACCATCTTCAGGGTGAGCACATCCGAGCGTTCCCGATCTCGAACTGGACTGAGATGGATGTGTGGCAGTACATCGGTGCTGAGAGCCTCGACCTACCTTCGGTGTATTTCTCTCATCGCAGGAAGGTGTTCGAACGTGACGGGTTGTTGATGGCCGACAGTGACTACATCACTCGTATGGACCACGAAGAGGTGTTCGAGGAGACGGTGCGGTTCCGCACTGTTGGGGACATGTCGTGTACCGGCGCGTTCGCTTCCACAGCTTCGACTGTGGAAGAGATCATCGCGGAGGTGTCAACGACCCGTATCACGGAACGCGGCGCCTCACGCGCAGACGACCTCACCGCTGAGACCGCTATGGAGGACCGCAAGCGAGAGGGCTACTTCTAGTGGGAACCACGGAACTTGTCCGCCTCGCAACCACAGGGTCTGTCGATGACGGCAAGAGCACGCTCATCGGGCGGATACTCTACGACACGAAGCAGATCTTCGAGGATCAGCTCGAAGCGATCGAGGAAGCATCGAGGCGCCGTGGCACCGACTACGTCGACCTTGCATTGTTGACGGACGGGCTGCGGGCTGAGCGCGAGCAGGGCATCACCATCGACGTCGCGTACCGCTACTTTGCTACGCCGAAACGCAAGTTCATCCTTGCCGACACACCCGGCCACATCCAGTACACCCGCAACATGGTGACCGGCGCCTCCACGGCGGACATCGCGCTCGTATTGGTCGATGCCCGCCTCGGCGTGTTGGAACAGACCCGCCGTCACGCGTTCATCGCGTCGCTGCTGCGGGTGCCGCACCTTGTGTTGTGTGTCAACAAGATGGACCTCGTCGACTACTCGCAGAAGGTGTACGACGAGATCACAGCGGAGTTCCGCAGCTTCGCTGCTCGGCTCGACATTGCTGATCTGCGGTTCGTCCCCGTATCTGCGCTTGTCGGCGACAACGTCGTCAACGGGTCTGACAACATGGACTGGTATCACGGGTTACCACTGTTGGAGATCCTCGAAGGTATCCACGTGGCGTCTGATCGAAACCTCATCGACGCACGGTTCCCCGTGCAGTACGTCATCCGGCCAAACACGGTGGAGCATCACGACTACAGGGGATACGCAGGCCAGATCGCCTCGGGTGTGTTCCGGCCCGGTGACGACGTTGTGGTGCTGCCGTCGGGCTTCGAGTCGAAGATCGCATCGATCGACACCTTCGACGGCCCACTCGATGTGGCGCCTGCGGGGCTGTCTGTCGCTATCCGCCTCGAGGACGATATCGACATCTCTCGTGGCGACATGATCTGCCGGCCGCACAACCAGCCCATGGTTGGCCAGGACATCGATGCGATCGTCACGTGGATGTCGGACTCGGTGAAACTGCGCCCCGGCGCCAAATACGGGATCAGGCACACAACGAAGTGGGCCAAGGTGATGGTGAAGGACCTCCAGTACCGCTTCGACGTATCGACGCTACATCGCATCGAAGAGGTCGAGGAACTCGGTCTCAACGAGATCGGAAGGGTCACACTGCGCACCACCGCACCGCTCTTCTTCGATGAGTACCACAAGAACCGCCTGACCGGGTCGTTCGTCCTCATCGACGAGGCAACGAACAACACCGTTGGTGCAGGGATCATCAGCGGAGCTGCGCTGTGACCGATAGCACTGCGATTGGCAACGTCCGGTGGCACCCGGGCGAGGTTTCGAGGTCAGAGCGCAAGGCGGTCACCGGCGGTTGGGGATGCACCGTGTGGCTCACCGGACTATCCGGGAGCGGGAAATCCACGATCGCTCACCGCTGCGAAGCCGCCCTCGTCGGATCAGAACGGGCTGCCTACACCCTCGATGGGGACAACATCCGCCAAGGCCTCAACACAGGGCTCGGCTTCGGGCCACAAGACCGCAAGGAGAACGTTCGAAGGGTCGGAGAAGTGGCACGCCTCATGGCAGACGCAGGTCTCGTTGTCTTCGCACCGTTGATCAGCCCCTATGCCGAGGATCGGGACAGGATCCGTGCGCTTCATGAAGAGGCAGGGCTCCGGTTCCACGAGGTACACGTGTGCACGCCGCTCTCGGTGTGTGAAAACCGGGATGCCAAAGGCCTCTACGCCAGGGCGAGGGCCGGAGAGATCGAGGACTTCACCGGTGTCAGCGCCCCATATGAAAAGCCGGAACATCCCGCCCTGCGTGTCGACACGTCGGCGATGACCCTCGATGAGGCGACGAAAGCGGTCCTGTCATTGATCGACCAGGGCTCTTCGTGCACCTAACCCACATCGTCGTCACCGTACGCGAGGGCTTCTCGTGGCCGTCCATGAGGAGAAACCAATGGCCATCGACACTTCGCGGGACGATCACAAAACCGGCACAACCAATGACCGAGATCAGTTGTCGACGATCAGGTCCGGTCGGTCCGTGATCAGACCATCAACACCCGCCGCCACCAGCCTCGCTGCCTCGTCGAGGCTGCTCGCCGTCCATGGAATGACGATGAGCCCGACAGGCTGTCGAACAACGGCTCGATAGCCTGTGCCGCACATGCCTGACACGCAACCTGCCGGAGTGCTATTGCTCCAACTCGGCACACCGGACTCCCCCTCGACAAGAGACGTCCGTCGCTACCTGAGCGAGTTCCTCTCAGACCCTCGCGTCATGGACGTGCCGGCACCGGTTCGCCGGCTACTGCTCACCGCTGTGATCCTGCCATTCCGACCCCGCAAGTCCGCAGAGGCGTACCGGAAGATCTGGACAGAGGACGGTTCACCGCTCCTATTGCACACCGAGGCCCTCACGTCCGAGATCCAGAACAGGCTTGGTGACGCGTACGTCGTCGAGTTCGGTATGCGGTACGGATCGCCATCGATCGCCGCTGCCCTGGACCGGCTCATTGCGGCAGACGTCACCGATATCCGGGTCCTTCCCCTTTTTCCCCAATACGCGTCATCCGCCGGAGGCTCCGCGACGGCGCGAACGATGGAACTGCTCGCCGACCGGTGGAACGTCCCGGCTGTCTCGTTCCTGCCTGAGTTCTACGACGAACCCGGCTACATCTCTTCCGTCGCCGATGTCTCTGCACCAAGGCTGGAACAGTTCCAGCCCGACCACATCCTTTTCTCCTATCACGGCTTGCCGGAACGCCAGGTCAAGAAGGCCGATCCTACCGGCGAACACTGCCTCGCCTCGGACGACTGCTGCGACGTCATCGGTGCCGTCAACCGTCACTGCTACCGAGCACAGTGCTTTGCAACGACCCGCTCCGTGGCATCCGCGCTGCAACTCTCGCCAGGCTCGTACTCCACCGCATTCCAATCGCGGCTCGCAGGGACACCGTGGATCACTCCTCAGACCGACCGTGTCCTCCAGGGTCTCCACGACTCAGGAATCCGAAGGCTCGCGGTATTCACCAATTCATTCGTTGCCGACTGTCTCGAGACACTCGAGGAGATCGGGATCAGGCTCCGGAACCAGTGGATGACCCTCGGTGGCGAAGACCTCCTCCTGATCCCTTGTGTGAACGAGGCTTCCTCATGGGTCGACACGATCGCAACGATGATCTCACGAGAGGAACGGACGTGAGCGTTGATCACGAGCATGGACACGACCACCAGATTCCCGACTTGCTGTCGGCCCACAGAGCAACGACCCTTCTTGGGTTCTGTCAGGAGAGGCCAGTGAACGACTTCGTGATCAGTTCAGTCTCGTACGCCTATCCGGCCGTGCCCGGCGACGTTCGGGCGGGCCTGGCGACAGAGCTCGGATCGGTCGAAACGGCGCTGGCGCGTGCCTCCGAGGCGGGAATCCCGACGTTCATACTCTCCACGTGCCTGCGGATCGAGATCGCATTCCCCACACCGGTCGACCGGCTCGACGAGGCCCTGGCACTCGTCTTTGAAAAGGTGCCAACATCGCAGGGATCCGTCCGCCGTTCGGGTAGCGATGCAGTGGAACACCTCTTCCGGATCGTCGCAGGCCTCGAGTCGCCCGTCATCGGCGAACGAGAGATTCTCATCCAGTTCCGCCAGGCCGCCGCGGCAGCGGTCGAGCACGGAGCTGCCAACGGTGCATTCCGAGGCCTGTTCGACGCCGCCGTCGCCACCGCACGATCGGTACGCAAGGAACTGCCGGCCGACCCGCAACGATCCATGGCGTCGATCGCCGCCGGCCTCACGGCACCGGCGAATCGAGTCGGTGTTCTCGGGTACGGGGCAATGGGCAGATCCGTCATCGAGGCACTCCTTACCCTTCCGCACCAACCAAGTGTGGAGGTCTTCGCCCGTCGACCCGAGTCGATCGATACCGAGGGTGTGATCGCACGGTCGCTGACCGATGCCCATGCGGCGCTCATCACGCTGCCTGCCGTCGTCTCGGCCACGTCAGCCAAGACCAGGCTGATCCCAGCGAATGAGCTGGCCGATCTTCTCACCGCCCGTACCGAGCCGCTGACGATGATCGACATGGCCATGCCCCCGGACTTCTCCCCACCTGTCGGTGCTGCCATTCGGTACCACAACATCGACGACCTCGCCGATCTCGCTCGAGATCACATCCCCAGAGAAGGGGCGGATCGTCTGGTCACTGAAGCCGCCGCAGATTTCATACACAAGATCTGGGCTGGAAAACGTACGGGACACCTCATCGAACATCTCTTTGACCAGGCCGACGAAGCGGTCGATGAGGTCGTCGAACGGCTGGCAGGGAGACTCGCCGCGCCGGAGGACCGGGCGCTGCTCGAACAGGCTGCACGCACCGCAGCGAGGAAGGTACTCCATAGGCCGGTCCACTACCTTGCTGGTGACGGCACGGATGACGCCGCCGCGATCGCCGCCGCCTTCGGGGTCGGTATCGATGAATGAACTCACCATCGCTACGAGAGGATCGAAACTCGCGCTCGCCCAGTCGACGCTGGTGGCAGACGCGATCATGCAGACCTTCCCCGACGTCACCGTCGAGCTCACGACCGTCGAGACGACAGGCGATCGGGACCGCACGACGGCGATGACCGCGCTCACCGAACTCGGCGCATTCGTCAGAAGTGTCCAGAACGCCGTCCTCGAGGGCCGGGCAGACCTGGCCGTCCATTCGGCCAAGGACCTCCCCATCGTCGGGCCCGACGGCCTGATCGGTTTCCATCCGAGGCGCGCTGACACGGCAGATGCCCTCGTCGGTGCCTCCCTCGACACCCTGTCCGAAGGCGCGATCGTCGGCACGGGGAGTCCGCGCAGAGAGGCACAGCTACGCGAGCTCAGGCCGGATCTTCAGATCGTCCCGGTGCGAGGCAACGTAGATACACGGGTCTCGCTTGCCACGGGCGGGTCGATCGACGCCGTCGTCCTCGCCGTCGCCGGCCTTGATCGCATCGGGCTCTCCGAACACATCTCCTACCGGTTCACACCTCGCGAGATGGTCCCCGCTCCCGCCCAGGGTGCTCTCACGCTCGAGGCTCGTTCGGGGACCTTCGCCGCCGAGGTCGCGGCGAGTCTCGAGGATGATTCAACCAAGGCCGCCGTTGATGCAGAACGGGAGCTGCTGGCGATCACCGGAGCCGGTTGCCGGTCGGCGCTTGGCGCCCTCGCGAGGGTGGAAGGACAGCGACTCGTGATGGAAGCCTTTGTCTCAGACGAGCGGGGACCGCGCAGAACAACCGTCGATGGCGCCGATCCGACGGAAGTTGCCGAGGCGGCGCAGAGAGAACTTGGCCTTTGACCATGCGTCTCGGACTCACCACCACATCGGATCGCATCCGCACTCTCATGCCGGAGGTGTCGCGACTGGGGTTCGACCCGGTTTCGCTTCCGTGCATCCTCGTCGATGCGGTGCCCGGAGGTAGCGAGAAGCTCGCCGCCGCGGTTGACGACGCCGACGCGCTTGTCGTGACCTCGGCCCGCACCGTGGCGATGCTCGTGCCGGGAGGTCTCCCCCCGCTCCCGATCATCGCCGTAGGCCCCGAGACGGCGGCGGCTGCCGAGGAGGCCGGAGGGACGGTCGTGTGGGTTGGATCGAACGGTGTTCGTCACGTTGCCGACGAGGCCGGGCACCTGCTTCAAGGCGGGAGAATCATCCTCGCAGGCGCATCGAACACAGCACATGAGAGTGCCACAGCACTGGAAATAGCAGGAAGCTCTGTGGTTTCAATCGAGCTCTATACGACAGTCCCCATTGCACCCCCGCACGATGCCGTCGATGCGGTCATCTTCGGCTCACCGACAGCCGTCACGGGCTGGCTCATCTCCAGAGAGCTGTCGGGGCTCCTGCTCGGCGCTATCGGGCCGACCACAGCCGCAGCACTGCGAGGCAACGGCGTCGAGCCGGATGTCGTCCCCGATCGGCCGGGGTTCGTGAACACGATCGAACTGTTGGCCGCTCTGCGACCCGAGAGGAGTACCCCATGACCGGATTCCCGGTTGAACGCCCGCGGCGTCTGCGCCGCACACCGGCGCTTCGGCGTCAGGTGGTCGAGACCCGACTCGACCCGGCTATGTTCGTGCTGCCGGTGTTCGTCGTTTCAGGAACACGCATCCGCAACGAGATCGAGTCGATGCCCGGCAACTGTCAACTCTCGGTAGACGAGCTGATCCCGATTGCCAAAGAGGCAGAGTCCCTCGGCGTCGGAGGGATGATCTTCTTCGGGATCCCCGAGACCAAGGACGAACACGGAACGTCGGCATGGGACCCAGAGGGCCCTGTACCCCGAGCGATCGCAGCCGTGAAGGAGCACGCACCGGGCCTTGTCGCGTGGGCCGACGTGTGCATGTGTGAGTACACGAGCCACGGGCACTGCGGTGTCCTCAATGGCGACATTGTCGACAACGACGCCACGCTCCCTCTGCTCGCCAAGGCGGCACTCACCTATGCGACCGCCGGCGCTGACGTCATCGCTCCCTCCGACATGATGGACGGGAGAGTTCGTGCGATAAGGGACACCCTCGACGATTCCGGGTTCGAGGACATCGCCATCTGTTCCTATTCGGCGAAGTACTCATCAGCCTTCTACGGACCGTTCCGGGACGCAGCCGACTCGGCCCCCGCCTTCGGGGACCGGCGCACCCATCAGATGGATCCCCCGAACGTCCGGGAGGCGCGGCGCGAGGTCGAGCTCGATGTCCTCGAGGGTGCCGACATGGTGATGGTCAAGCCCGCGGGTCCGTACCTCGACGTCATCAGGGAAGTGAGGGCCATGGTCGACCTCCCCGTCGCCGCATACCAGGTTTCCGGCGAGTTCTCGATGGTGAAGGCCGCCGCAGAACGCGGATGGATCGACGGTGACCGGGTCATGATGGAATCCCTCACCGGAATCGTCAGGGCGGGTGCCGACATCGTCCTCACGTACTTCGCGATCGACGCCGCCCGAGCCCTGAGGGAGGGTCGATGAGCGACGCCTGGGACCGAGCCATCGAGCTCATGCCCGGCGGCGTGAACTCGCCGGTGCGTGCCTTCAGGGCCGTCGGCGGTGAACCGCCGTTCATCGCATCGGCCTCCGGCCCCTATCTGCGAACGGTCCAGGGTGACGACCTCATCGACTTCATCGCGTCATGGGGCGCCATCCTCCTCAGCCATGCCGACCCCGAGGTGGTCGACGCGATCTCCACGGCAGCGGCCAACGGAACGAGCTACGGCGTTCCCACCATCGGTGAAGTGGAGTTCGCCGAACAGGTGACGTCGATGTTCCCATCGATCGAGATGCTTCGTATGGTCAACTCAGGGACCGAGGCGACTGCGTCTGCGCTTCGGCTCGCACGCGGGGCTACCGGAAGGGACGTCGTTGTCAAGTTCGATGGGTGCTACCACGGGCACGCCGATGCCTTCCTCGTCAAGGCCGGCTCGGGATCCGCAACCCTCGGCGAACCGGACAGCCCCGGTATTCCCGAAGGGACCGCTGTGACGACTCGCATCACCCGGTTCAACGACCTCGATTCCGTCACCGCCGCCCTGGAACCGGGCGACGTCGCTGCCGTGATCGTCGAGCCGGTTGCGGGCAATATGGGTGTCGTACCGCCCGAGCCCGGATTCCTCGAAGGGCTCCGCACGCTCGCCGACCGGTACGACGCGCTCCTCATCTTCGATGAGGTGATGACCGGATTCCGGGTCGGGCCCCGAGGTGCGCAGGGCCGCTACGGCATCACCCCCGACCTCACGACACTCGGCAAGATCGTCGCCGGAGGCACACCTGCAGCCGTGTACGGCGGGCGCCGCGAGCTGATGTCCCAGATGGCACCCTCCGGCCCCATTTACCAGGCGGGCACACTTGCAGGGAACCCGATCACGGTGGCCGCAGGCTTGGTGACGCTGCGGCGCATTGCATCCGACAAGGGGCTGTACGACCGCCTGGAAGCGGTAGGTGCCGAACTCGAGGCGCGCTTGTCGGCTGCGATGCACAGGCACAACATCACGGGGACCGTGCAGCGAGTCGGCGCCATGCTCACCGTGTTCTTCGGCCCAACCGCCGTGCAGTCGTGGGACGACGCGGCAACCGTCGACCGCGAGCGCTTCGCACGCTTCTTCCACGGGGCCCTGCGGCGCGGTGTGATGCTGCCGCCGTCGCCGTTCGAGGCGATGTTCCTCATGGACGCCCACGCCGAGGTGCTCGATACTGCGGCATCCGCGCTCGAGGCGGCGATAGGTGACGCGGCATGACACTCCTCCTCGACTCCCTCGCTCTGCGACCGGTCGACCGCAGACCCCTCTGGGTGATGCGCCAAGCCGGCCGCTACCTTCCCGAATACCGCGAGCTGCGGAGCCACCACACGTTCCAGGAAGCCATTCGCGATCCGAAGTTGGCCACCGAGATCACGCTGCAACCCATTCGCCGCTTCGGATTCGATGGGGCCATCATGTTCGCCGACATCATGACACCGCTCGAGGCCATGGGCATCGACATGACGTTCGACCCGGGCCCAAAGCTCCGACCCATGAGCCTGGCAGAGATCGCCGACCTTCCCGACCTGGACCTCGACAGGGTCTGGCATGTGGCAGAGACACTCCGGCTGGTCCGCCGGGAGGTGCCGGACGATGTGACCGTCATCGGCTTCGCAGGTGCACCGACGACACTGCTTGCATACCTCCTCGAAGGAAACGGGTCGAAGGAGTACCTGCCCCTGCGCACGGCGATGCAACAGGAGACACCGGAACTCGAAGCGGCATTGGCGAAGCTCGCCACGAGCATGCACGCCTATCTCGACATGCAGATCGACGCCGGCGCCCAGGTGGTTCAGCTCTTCGATTCATGGGCGGGAATCCTCCCCCGCGATCTCCTCGTGGGACGGAGCTTCGTCGCGGCCCGGGAGGTCCTCGCCGCCCTCGACGCTCCAACGATCTATTTTGCCCCGGGTGCAGGGCACGCGCTCGGTTCCATGGCACAGGTCGGCGCCTCGGCGTACGGCGTCGACTGGCGCATCCCGATCGATGAGGCGTGGGACCAGCTCGGCCCCGATGTAGCCATCCAGGGCAACCTCGACCCTGCCGTACTCCTCACGAACCCCGACCAAATCCATGCGTCCGTTGGTGCGCTGATCGAGCGCACCGCTGGACGCCCCGGACACATCGTCAATCTCGGCCACGGCATCGATCGGCACACACCGCTCGAGAACGTCGCCGCACTCGTCGCTGCCACAAAGCAGGTACCTTGATGGATCTCTCCCCTGAGCTACTCGCACGGTACGACCGGCCGGGGCCCCGGTACACGTCGTACCCGACGGCGATCGAGTTCACCGAGGAATTCAACGCCGACGCCTACGGCGACCGTCTCTCGTCGTACGCTACCGGCCCCGAGGCACCGCTCTCCCTCTACGTCCACCTCCCCTTCTGTGAATCGCGCTGCTCCTTCTGCGCGTGTCACGTCGTGATCACCAAGCATGAGTCGGTCGCCGACGCCTATCTGACCCGGCTGGAGCGCGAGGCGGAGATCGTGGCGGAGCGTCTCGGGCAAGGGCGCTCGCTCCTCCAGTACCACTGGGGCGGTGGGACTCCCACCTACTACCCACCGGCGACCCTCGCCAGGCTCCACCGGTCGCTGACGCGTTGGTTCGACATCCAGCCGGGAGCAGAGATCGCCGTCGAGGCGGATCCAAGGGTCACGACGCGAGAGCACCTCGAAACCATGCGACAGCTTGGTTTCAACCGTCTCTCGTTCGGCGTCCAGGATCTCGACCCCGACGTCCAGGAACGCATCGGACGTGGCCAGACCGTCGCGGAGACGGTCGGGTCGTACGAGATCGCACGTGAGATCGGGTATACGTCGATCAACCTCGATCTGATCTACGGCCTACCGGGGCAGACCGAGGGCACCATGGCCGCGACCCTCGACACCGTCACGTCGCTCCGCCCCGAAAGGCTCGCCATCTACTCCTTCGCATACGTCCCATGGATGCGACCGCACCAGCGGCGCATCTCAGAGGCCGACCTCCCCGACCGCGAGCTGAAGTTCCACCTCCTCTCGATGATCGCCGAGGTGCTGACCGCGGCCGGGTACCGGGCGATCGGCATGGACCACTTCGCCCTGCCAGAGGACGAACTCTCCATTGCAGCCGATGCCGGGACCCTCACGCGGAACTTCATGGGGTACACGACGCGACGTGGTGCCGGTGTCGTCGCTCTCGGAACGTCGGGTATCAGCGACATCGCCGGCGCTTACGCCCAGAACCACAGACGGCTTGCCAGCTACTACTCGGCGATCGACGCGGGCGAGCTGCCCGTCGAACGGGGATACGGCCTCACCGACGATGACCTTGTCCGGCGCCACATCATCACCGAGCTGATGTGCAACGGCCGGGTACGTGCCACAGACATCGAGCACCGCTTCGGCATGAACTTCGCAGCGGCGTTCGCGGCGGAACTCACGGCCTTGACCGCGCCCGGTGGCCTTGTTGAGGAAGGGATGGTCGAGGTCCATCACGATCGGATCGAGGCCACGGATCTCGGCCGGATCTTCATCCGCAACGTGGCGCGAGTGTTCGACGCCCACACCGAGGAACGAGCCGACAAACCGATGTTCTCAAAGACGATCTGAGTGGTGAGGATGGTCGACATCATCGACGTGGTCGTCATCGGCGGTGGATTCAGCGGCTTGTTCATCGCGACCGAGCTGGCCCGTCGCGAACGCGACGTGGTACTGGTCGAAGCCTCCACCCGCCCCGGTGGAGTTGCGTCGACGATCATCGATGATGGCTTCGTCCTCGAACCCGCCGCTGGAACATTCATGCT
>CAZWMX010000007.1:38438-40641 GCA_964635205.1 uncultured Acidimicrobiaceae bacterium
AGGGTTCCTCACCAGGCGTCTGGGAACAGAGGCAGGCACGCTGCTCTCCCACGTTGCTGCGTCGGGTGTGTACGCCGGTGATCCAGAGAACATGTCGGCCGCAGCGGCCTTCCCGTTCTTCACCACGATGGAGGCCGAGGCCGGAAGTGTCGTGAGGGGAGGGATCCGGCGCCTACGGGCCCTTCCCAAACCGAGACCGCCGAAGCCAAGGAGTCACGTACCCATCGGCGGAATGTCGGCGGCGGCCGCAACGCTGGCCGCGTCGCTTGGTGAGCGGTACCGTGCCGAGTCCCCCGTGACGTCGGTCACCAAGGAAGATGACCATTTCCGCATCGAGGGCCACGAGACGCTACATGCACGGTCGGTCGTCCTCGCCCTCCGACCCGGCGCTGCGGCGACCATTCTGCCCGACATCGACACCGATGCCCTGGTTGGTTGGCCATCATCACCCGTGGTCGTCCTCGGCATCGGCGGCACCGCCGAGGAGGTACCTCTCCCAGATGGCTTCGGGTTCCTCACCGGGCCCGACGTCGACGCCGCGATCCTCGGCTGCCTGTTCGAGTCCTCCTTCGGTCCGGGACGGGCGGCACCCGGCCATTGCCTGGCAAAGGTCATCGTGGGCGGCGCCCGGAACCCGGGGATCGTCGACCAGTCCGATGACCAGATCGTCACAACCGTCGTATCCGAAATGGAACGAGCTCTCGGCACCACAGTCGTTCCGTCATGGATCAAGGTCGTCAGGAACGCAGATGGTATCCCCCAGTACGACCTCGAACACCGACAACGCCTCAAGACCATCGACAACCTCGAAACTGCACACCCGGGCCTGGTGTTCTCGGGATGGGGCTATCGAGGAATCGGTGTGGCTCACCTGGCGACCGAGGCCATGACCATCACCAACAGGATCGAATGACACGATGACGGGAGACACCGCCAAAAAGACGGTACCGCGCGGTTTCTGGGCCGTGTGGACTGCGGTCGCGCTCGATCTCCTCGGCTTTGGGATCATCATCCCGATCCTCCCCCTGTACGCGTCAGACTTCGGGGCAAGTCCGTATGTGATCGGCCTGCTCCTCGCCTCGTACTCCCTCGCCCAGCTCCTGTTCGCACCGACTTGGGGTCGACTCTCCGACCGTGTCGGACGCAGGCCGATCCTCGTGATCACACTCGTCGGGTCTGCAATCGGGAGCCTCATCCTCGGTCTCGCCGGTTCGATCCTCGTCCTGTTCATCGGCCGGATCATCGACGGGATCTCCGGAGCCAGTGTCGCCGTTGCGCGCGCCGTCGTCGCGGATACTGCGGATGAGACGGACCGACCTCGGCTCATGGGCCTTCTCGGAGCGGCATTCGGTGTTGGCTTCGTGCTTGGACCTGCCCTCGGCGGACTCGCCGGCCTCTTCGGCCCCCGGGTGCCGTTCCTCATCGCCGCGTCGCTCGCCGCCGTCAACGCTGTGGTCGCTGCACGTCGCCTCCCCGAGACCAGGAGGGAACCGACGTCCAGACCTGTTCCCCTTCTGCGAAGCATCCGTGAGCTCGATGGGAGCGTCACGGCATTGATAGCGCTCTCCTTCGTTGCCGTAGCCGCCTTCAGCCTGTTCGAGACGACCTTCGCCCTTCTGGCGGCCGATCGCCTCGCCCTCACCGCTCCCGAGGTCTCCTTCGTGTTCGCCCTGGTCGGCGTGGTCCTCGTGGCAACCCAGGCGGGTCTCATCGGACCCGTGTCGAAACGCGTGTCGGAGATCGCGCTCATCGGCATCGGATTGGGGCTCAACGTCGTTGGCTTCTTCCTGGTGGCCCTCTCGACATCCTGGCTGCAACTCGCTCCCGGTCTGGTGCTGCTCGCGGTCGGACAAGGGCTGACCACACCCGCCATCTCGTCGGCAATCGCGGGACGGGCTCCTGAGGGATACGCGGGGACCGTGCTCGGGGTCCATCAATCTGCCGGTGGGTTGGCCAGGGTCCTCGGGCCGATCGCCGGAGGTGTGCTGTTCGCCGTCGGCACGAGGATGCCCTACCTGGTCGCGGCGCTGGCAACCCTCGCCGCGCTGGTCCTCCTCCCGAGGATCAGAACGACGAGTCGATGGACGTGACTCTCAGCGGAAGTCACGGGACGGCATCTCTGGTGCCGGCCACTCATGGAGGCGACGTGCAACCAGATTCGTGACACCGTCGCGGTATTCGAGTACCCCTTCGACCACGATCC
>CAZWMX010000008.1:0-14746 GCA_964635205.1 uncultured Acidimicrobiaceae bacterium
AAGTTGTCGTAGCAGATCTGAGTGGCGCGGTTCTCAACCTGGTCCTGGCCCGGGTAGTCACCCCCGGTCAGGTCCACGTTCGCAAAGACCTCGTTGTCGTGGGGCTCGGCGCAGTCGACGATGGGCACATCCTCGACCTGCTCGAGCGTTTCCGGATCGTCGAAGCATGTTCCGACGTCGAGCTTCAACACGCTTGCCGAACAGGCCGACGCGACCAGTGCAAGAACAACCAGGACCGCCATCACGTTGCGGTTCATGATGAACTCTCCAATCCCCCGCTCCCGAGGTATTCGCCTCCAAAGTATTCCATCGTACGCGTCTTATCGGATCGTACGGCTGCAATCTGAAGAACCCGCAGGACCGATTGCACCTACCGCCGTAGTGGTTATAACCTTGCCTAAACATATTCGTTAGGCTTGGAGGAACTATGAAGCGCCTGACCATCGTCGCCCTGCTGATCGCCCTTGTCGCGACAGCCTGCTCCACCGGTGGCAGCACCAGCAGCCTCACGGTCTACTCGGGGCGGAGCGAGGACCTCGTCCAACCACTGATCGACCGGTTCGTGGAAGAGACCGGCATCGAGGTCGCTGTGCGATATGCAGGTTCTGCGGATCTCGCAGCAACCATCCTCGAGGAAGGAACCGGCTCCCCTGCCGACGTCTTCTTTGCCCAGGATCCTGCCTCCCTCGGCACCGTTGCGCTCGCCGGACTCTTCACCACATTGCCCTCGAACGTGACTGAGAAGGTCCCCGCCCGGTTCTCGGACACAGACAACCAATGGGTCGGCATCTCGGGTCGTGCAAGAGTCGTGGTGTATGACGGCACAAAGATCGATCCATCCGATCTGCCTGCAACCGAAGACGGCTTCGTCGACCCGAAATGGCAGGGGCAGATCGGCATCGCTCCAACGAACGGTTCCTTCCTTGCATTTGTCGCAGCCAAGGTCCTCACGGACGGTGAAGACGCCACCCGAACATGGCTCGAAGGTATGGCCGCCAACTCATCACCGACCTACCCGAAGAACTCCCCGATCGTAGCTGCCGTCAACGCTGGTGAGATTCCCGCCGGCCTCGTGAACCACTACTACCTCCTCCGTGCCATCGCCACGAATCCCGACGAGGTCGGACGGAACTTCTTCTTCGCAGTCCCAACCGCAGGGTCCCTGGTGTTGCCGGCAGGCGCCGGGATCCTGGAGAGCTCGACAAACCAGGAAGCAGCGCAGAAGTTCGTCGAGTTCATGCTCGGCGACGTCGCACAAACCTACTTTGCAGAAGAGATATTCGAGTACCCGCTCGTACCCGGCGTGCAGGCCAATGTGCTGTTGCCACCGATCGACACGATTCCAACACCAGACATCGATCTTTCCGATCTGGCCACGGTGCTCGATCTCGCAACCAACCTTGTTGCGGAGGCTGGACTGATTTGAACGACAAGAGCTCGATCGTGGACTTCGGTGCCGTTGCGGGAACCCCCGCAGCGGCGCCTGGCCGCGTTCGGGCTCCATCGAGGAAGGCGCCGGTCAAGAAGGCACCCTGGTGGCTCTGGGTGGGTGCGCTGTCGGTACTTGCGCCGGTGTCGATCGCAATAGGGGCATTGTTCGTACGGGCATTCGGAGCGTCGTCGACGGTTATGGACACACTGTTCACCACCAGGACACTCCGGCTGACCGGTCGATCCTTTCTCTTGACTGCACTCGTCACTGTTTCAGCAGTGATCGTTGGTGTGGCCGGTGCATGGATTCTCACGAGAACGGACCTTCGCCTGAAGGCCCTCTGGGGCGTCGCGTTCGCGATGCCCCTCGTGATTCCTTCCTACGTCATTGCCATGACGCTCATCTCCTCGGGAGGGCCCCGTGGCCTCTTCGCCGACCTCATCGGCCTACCGCTCCCCCATGTCACAGGACTCGTCGGCGCATGGATCACGCTCACGCTCTCTACCTACCCCTACGTCTTCCTCATCACCTCCGCCGCCATGCATCGGATGGACCCTTCCTTCGAAGAGGCCGCGCGGAGCCTCGGGTCGACTCCGACGAGGGTGTTCCGCACCATCGTTGTACCGCAACTTCGGCCCGCGATCGGGGCAGGCGCATTGCTGGTCGCGCTGTACACGCTTTCGGATTTCGGTTCCGTGTCTCTCATGCGGCTCGATGTGTTCACCAGGGTCATCTATGCCCAGTACTCGGGACGGATCGACCGCACACCTGCGATCGTGCTGTCAATCGTCCTCATGCTCATCGCCGGTGTGATCATCTGGGGCGAGCAGCGCACCAGGGGCAGAGGCGCATACTTCAGCCAGAAGCCGACGCGGCCCCCAAGCGTCTACCGGCTCTCGCCCCTGAAGCGACTCGGAGCGAACGCATTCCTGGTCGTCGCTGTCGGTCTTGGCGCTGCCCTTCCGATCCTCATACTCATCGGATGGGCACTGCAGAGTGTTTCCGCCGGCGAAGGGTTCTTCATCTCATGGCCGGCGATTCAGGGTTCCATGACGGGCGCCACCCTGGCCGCAATCGTCGCCATGGCGGCAGCGATACCGATCGTTGTACTCGGCGTGCGGTACACGTCACGCAGGACTGTCTGGTTGGAACGGTCGACGTTCTTCGTCTTCTCACTGCCCCATCTGACGATCGCGATCGCTGTGGTCGCCTTCACCGTCAGGTATGCAAGGCCCGTGTACCAATCACTGCTCGTGCTTGTTGTCGTATACGCGGCGATGTTCCTCGCGCAGGTCACAGGTCCGGCAAGGGCATCACTGCTTGCGGTGAATCCCGCCCTCGAAGAGGCTTCACGTTCACTCGGAAAGGGACCATTCGCAACGCTGATGAGCGTGACCGTTCCGATGATCTCGAAGGGACTCCTGGCCGGAGGTGCGCTGGTGTTCGTAACGACCCTCAAGGAGCTGCCGGCAACCCTCCTCTTGAGTCCGACGGGGTTCACCACACTCGCGGTACGCATATGGGCCGCAGCCGACGAGGCCCTCTACGCGCGGGCCGCATCCTCTGCGCTGATCCTCATCGCCGTCTCTGCACTGCCTGTCTACTACCTTTCGATCAAACCGAAGGACGTAGCGGACCGATGACACATCCGGTTATCTCATTGGACGGTGTGACCGTCCAGTACGGCGATATCGCAGCGATCGAAGGTTTCACGCTCGCCGTCGATGAGGGTTCGCTCGTGGCGCTCGTCGGTCCGTCCGGATGCGGGAAGACGACGGCGCTACGGGCTATCGCAGGCTTCGAACGGCCGACAACAGGCACGATCACGATCCGCGGCGCTGTCGTCTCGGGGGAGGGCAGGATGGTCGCACCTGAGCACCGAAATGTCGGAATGGTGTTCCAGGAGTATGCCCTCTTCCCGCACATCTCTGTCGCTGAGAACGTCGGATACGGGGTACGCGGCTCCGACCGTGTTCGGAGGGTCGAAGAGGTTCTCGAACTCGTCGGGCTCGACACCCACGGCGACCGCTTTCCCCACGAGTTGTCCGGGGGTGAACAACAGAGAGTCGCCCTGGCCAGGGCACTCGCACCCGAACCAGACGTCGTGCTCCTCGATGAGCCGTTCTCGAATCTGGATGCGCCACAACGTGAACGGATGCGACGTGAGCTCCGCAAGATCCTCAAGACAGCCCGCGTCACTGCGATCCTTGTCACCCATGACCAAGCCGAAGCCCTGGCGATTGCCGATGTGATCGCTGTCATGAGAGAGGGGCACGTCCGCCAGGTCGGGGTGCCAGACGATGTCTATGCAGCACCGGTGAGCCCGTGGGTCGCCAAGTTTCTCGGTGACGCCGTGCTCTTCGACGGCATGGTGTCCAACGGTTCGATATCGACGGTGCTCGGATCCGTTTCCACAGCCCTCCCGGACGGCGCAAGCGCCAGGGTGATGATCCGGCCGGAGTGGATCATGCCGACCACAACCGACAACGGGACCGGACTCGTGGTCGACCGAGAATTCTACGGCCACGACCAGCGTGTCGAGATCGAACTCACCGAGGGCCAGGTCGTCGAGGCGCTCGTACCGACTCGTCACGCGGTCCATGTCGGCGACAGGGTCGACATCGAACTGGCCGACTCGATCGTGTACGAGGTCTGAGCCGCTCGATGCATCTCAAACCTCGGTTCACAGTTCACAGTTGAAGAATCGCCTACTCGATAGGCGCTCGACTGACTATGTGCTAGGCGCTCGACTATCGAGGTGCGATCGATTCGAAGGTGCGACTGAACCATGCAAGCAATAGAACGAGATCTCGAGCCGTGTCTCGGGGAACGGTGGCTGACGCGATGACAAAGCAACGGACCTTTCGAGTCGTGTACGAGCGCGACGACAACGGACGCTGGTTCGTTCGTTGTCCTGATGTGCAGGGCGCTCACAGCCATGGGCGAACACTTCCATCGTCTCGCGAGAACATACGCGAGGCAATTGCCATCGTTCTGGATCTGGAAGATGACACAAGCTTCGGTCTGTCAGAGGAGATACGCCTTCGCGATTCGGACCTACAGCAAGCGATCGATGAGGCAACGTCACAACGAGCGGACGCTCGCAGGTTGGAACAGCTCGCCGCTCAAGCAACGCGCGAAGCGATTTCTGAGTCCACAGCCAGCAAGGACGCGCTCTCCAACCGGGACCTCGCCGAACTCCTCGGACTCTCCCACCAGAGAGTGCAACAACTCGCATCGGAACTTCGCCAGAAGTAAGCGACAATGCCTCGAGGCTCCGGTTGAGAAGCGAGCGCAACCAGCAGTCTGCTTACGCCGTCTATGCGTTGGTCTGAAGTAGTTCGTAGCCCGACGCAGCCCAGGCGTTCATGCCGCCGTCGAGGTTCCAAACGTTGGTGTACCCGAGCCGAACCAGGTCCCTGGCCGAGATGGCGCTCATGCCACCGCTACGGCAGTACACGACGATCTTTGCGTCCTTGTCTGCAGGGAAGCTGCCGATGTTCTGCTCGATCTGGTCGAACTGTACGAAGGTGTCCGTCTGCTCGATCTCGCCTGCGTAGGGAACGTGGACGTTGACGAACTCGAAATCCTTGTTCTCGAGCATCGAGGTGAGACCCCTGACGCTGACGTCCGTGTAGCTGCCACCTTCGACGGGAACTACCTGGGTCTCATCGTCGAGATTGACGTCGCCGGCGTCGGTTGATGGTGAGCCGGAGCTGCACGCAGCGAGGAGAACCGCCAGGCCTGCAACGAGGCCGAACAGGATCAGATGGGGGCGTTTCATCGGAGTACCTCTTTGGTGTGGACTACGGAGGAGGAGTCCCGGAGCGTACCCGCCGTCCGGCCTCATCGACTTCCGACCTGACACCTGACGCCAGATACCTGATCCTTGTTTTCTGCTTGACAGTCGAACGTATGTTCGATACGTTACGGGTATGTGTTATCAGAACTCGGTCCTGGACCGGGCTCTGGTGTCGGATGAAGGCGGCGGGCTGGATGTTCCGGGCACAGACCTAGAAACAATAAGAGACAGCATTGGACGGCTCAGCGGCGCCGATCTGAAGCAGACCGTTGTCGCTGCTCGGCGCCTGATCGACCGCACCCACGCAGAACTCGTGTTGTTGGTGGCCGAACTCGATTCGAGGCAGCTCCCCGAACTCGACGAGCGTCTCACCACTACGGGCTGGTTGAAGTACCACACTCGGATGACCGCCACTGAAGCGTCGGGCACCTACAGGACCGCCCGTGTGGTACCCCACATGCCAACGATCATCGGCAACGCTGTCAAGGGTGAGGTTCCTGCCCGGTCGTTGCACCTGTTGGCACAGGCCCGCGACAAGCATCGCGACGAATTCGTTGTTCACGAAGAAGTGTTTGGTGACATTGCAACGTATCTGTCGGTCACCGACATGCGCCGCGCAATCAACCATTGGGAACAACAGATCAACTACCCCAAAGCCCTCCAAGACGCACAACACGTCGAGAAGCTCCGTTCGCTGTATCTGGCACAAACCATTGACGGCATCGGGGACATCAAAGGCACCCTCACCTCTGAGCAGTATCTGACGGTCAAGACCGCACTGGATGCCCACAGTGACCCGTACAATCTCGAAAGCAACCTCGACACCGACGACAGGCGCACCCCGGCCCAGCGTCGCGCCGACGCCCTGGTCGACATCCACCGCTTCTGGCTCGACCACAATGACACCGTCGTGACCTCTGGTGGTGAGAAGCCACACATCACCAAACGTATCACGAAGTACGTATAACGTAGTACGACTACTGCACCTGCAAAACACCACGGGGTGCCGGCGTCGAATCGTCACTATCGATCTCCGCCGCTGGACCGGACCCGGACACCTCGAAACACGCGACACCCTGTCATCAATCTGTCGTACTACGTCATACGTGATACGTGATACCGCCGAGGCATCCACTGGGCAGACGGAGGAGAAACCTGCCTCAACAACCTCTGCCCCTACTGCCGCAAACACCACACCGCAGTACACAACGAAGACAAACCACCACCCGACCCATGACCCCCGTCACCGGTGACACGCGTCTCACACACCCCAAGTGCGCGCCGTCGTATGATCCACGGTGTGAACCTGCTCCACCAGCGCTACTGCGCCTCTGAGAAGTGGCGCAAGACTATGGTCGGCCAGATTCTCCCGTGGGTCCTCCAGGACGTGGACCTCAGTGGACAGATCCTGGAGATCGGGCCGGGTCCTGGTCTGGTCACGGAGGCACTCGTACGCTTCGGCACCGCCGATCTCACGACCCTGGAGATCGATCCCGAATCGGCCGAACGTCTTCGCGTTCGTTATGGGAGTCGCGTGCGGGTGGAGACTGGAGACGCCGCGGCAATGCCCTTCCCGAACGCGTCCTTCGCCACGGTGGTCTGCTGCACGATGCTGCACCACGTACCGACCCGTGAAGCTCAGGACCGGGTGTTGGCCGAGTCGCGCCGCGTACTTCGCCCGGGCGGGGTGCTGGCAGGAAGCGACAGCTGCACCAGTCTCAGATTTCGGTTGTTCCATCTCTTCGACGTACACAACCCGGTGGATCCCGATGGTCTCCCCAGCCGTCTTGCCGCAGCGGGGTTCCACGATGTGTTCGTTGACCCGATCGAGGGTCGCTTTCGATTTCGAGCGGTCGCACCCTCGAGCAAGCATCCGTGAGTCTCCAGGAATCCCGAGGCGAACCAGTCGGCCCATGTCCGCTGGCTAGTGAGGGCTAGTGCGTGGGCAGACCCCAACCATCAGTCTCGCCCGACTGGTCGTCACCTGATGGCGGTGGCTCCGGCGACGCTTCCTGTGACCCTTGCTGCGCTGTTGGCTTCGGCTCGAGTTCCAAGTCGGATCCTGACTCGCTCTGTGGGACGGGACGTTGAGGTGCGAGCGGCGGTACCCAGTCCTGAGGAATCTCGTCCTGAACGATCATCGAGGCAGGCAGCAGGGCCGGTGGAGTGGGATCGCCCCGGCGCGCCGCGGCAAGTCCCATCACCCATGCACCGATGCCCCACACAAGACCGATGAGATACAGGAAGCCGCCAACCACGGGGATCACCCAGATCCCGAGGCGCCACAGAACCGCACCAGCGACGAATGCTCCAAAGAGCCCACCTCGCTTCAGCAGGATTCGGTTTCCGAGTGCAGCCACCGCCGGAACCGGGCCGATGATGAACGCGGCACCGGCGACCAGGACGCCGATCGCGGCAAGGGGCAGGCCAACAAGTGTCATTGCCAGGATCAGGATGGCCGCTGGGAATACGATCACCGTGACAAGACCGACGAAGAATGAACGGATCGGCTTGGTGAGTATCGAACCGACTGCCCTGCTGCCGGAGGTTCGGAAGAGCCACAAGGCAACGATTCCGGCAACCAGGAATCCGAGGAAGCTGATGACAGTCGCAAGGCTGAGGATGATCCCGTAGATGAAGTTGCCCCTCGTGGGAAGCCGAGTGACAGTGCCCGTGATCTGAGCAGATGGATCGATGTCCGCTTCCGTCGGGGACCGGTACAACACATCGCCGCCGACCACGGCTGTGCTGTTGATATCGAGACCCTGAGTCGCGATGTCAAGGTCGCCGCCGACGGTTCCTTGCACGTTCGTACGCATCGTTCGACCACGTATGTCCCGCCCGACATCTCCGTTCACGGTCAACGCACCCCCGAAGGCCATCACATCTCGCCCGACGACTCCGGTCGGGTCGATGACAACGGAGGCCGCACCGATGAACACATCTCGGTCGACAGTTCCGGCTACGAGCACGCTTCCGGCCGTGCCCTGGAGCGAACCGCCGATCCTCGCACCGTCTGCAACGGTCACATTGCCGGCCGAGAAAACGGTCACTGAACCGGTCACCTCACCCGTGATCTTGAGACTCCCCGAGAAGATGGTCACGTCGCCTTCGATGACACCTTCGATCTGTCCTGAGGTTGCGGTGACATACTGGTCCTCGGTAACCGTGTCGCCCTCGCGCACGATGTATCGATCGGTCGTAACCAGTGCAGCGAACGTCGTGAGCGATGGGAGCAGCACCGCGAGCACGGCAACCGCCCCGACCGCGAAGTACCGAGGCTTCGAGAGATTCTGTCGATTAGAGGGGTAGTGCTTCACGAACCACATCGAGTAGCGGCCAAGGCACGATACCGAACAGAACGGTGACTACGGCGGAGATCACAACCGCGAACCTTGCCGACAGGCTCGGATCGATCCCGTCATCGTCCTCGTCGCCTGAAGAGAAGATCACCGAGATGACCCGCAGGTAGAACGCAAAGCCGATCACGGTGGTCAACGTACCGATGACAACGAGCCAGAGGTATCCGGCATCACCGGCGACAACGAACGCAAGGACCTTGCCGACGAATCCCGCGAAGAACGGCATTCCCGACATGCCGAACATGAAGATCGCGAGAAGCCAACCCATCTCGGGAGACCGCCGGGCGAGTCCCTTGAACGAGTCGAGCGGCGCCGCGCTCGAAGCAGGCCCACGCACCACCGACACGATCGTGAACGCGCCGACGATCATGAAGGCGTACGTAGAAACGTAGAACCACATCGGGGGAACACCCTCGATGCCGTCGACCATCGTCGTAAGCAGATACCCCGCATGGGCGACTCCTGAGTATGCGAGTAGTCGCTTGAGGTCCTTCTGTACAAGGGCCATGGTCGTGCCAACGACCATCGACAGCGCCGCGACGACAGCAACGATGGGCGCCCACGTATCGATCTGGGCTACGAACCCTCCGATGAAGATCCGATAGAGTGCAGCGAATCCCGCGATCTTCACGCCGGCCGCCATGAGTCCGACCGCACCACTCGGCGCACCTTGATAGACGTCTGGTGCCCACTGGTGGAACGGGGCCGCTGAGATCTTGAAGAAGAGGCCAACGAGCATCAGGGCGAGTCCGACAAGAAGGATGCCGGGTTCGGTGATGATCGTGAACGAGAAGAAATCCCTGATCGAGTTCGCTCCATAGATCGTGAGGGATCCCGTCGCTGCGAAGGTCAGTGCGACGCCGTAGAGGAACATCGCCGACGCGAGGGATCCGAGGAGGAAGTACTTGAGCGCTGATTCGTCCGACTTGTGCGAGCCCCTGATGAACCCGGCAAGAACGTAGAAGCTGATCGAAGCAGTCTCGAGACCGACGAAGATCACTACGAGGTTCGGGGTCACCGTCATCATGTGCAGTCCCGCAACGGCGATCAGCGACAACGCAACGAACTCGGCGGATCGCCTTCCGAGACCCACTACGAGGTCCCACGATCCGAGCAGGGCCACGAACCCGACGAGGCCGAGCACGATGGCTGCGAACGCTGAGAGTCCGTCCATGACCACCATCGGTGAACGCATGATCTGGAGTTCCTGGGTCGAGAAGAAGAATCCCCCTGCTCCCTCAGAGACTGCACGCCATTGGAGGATGCCTGCTCCTGCGGAAGCGAGGAAGGTCAGGCCTGCAATGGGCGCCCACACCTTGCGCTCCTTGCCCGCAACCACGGCAACGAGCAATACCAGGAGCGCTCCGACGAGCTGGATCACCTCGAAGGCGAGCGGGAGGAACGCTGCGTTCTGCATCAGTCGTCCTCCCCGTTCTCTTGTTCTCGCACTTCGTAGCCGACATCAACAACGTCGGTAGCTCTCCCGAACTCGGGCACCTCGAAGTCTGTTGTAGCTTCGATACGGTCGAGGATGATCTCGACGCTCGGCTCAACTCGATCGAACACAGGCTTCGGGTATACACCTATTCCGATGACGAGCAGGACCAGCGGCGCGAGGATGGCGATCTCTCTGAATCCCAGATCCTTCAGCCCTTCGAGCTTCGGGTTCGTCACCGGACCCGTGAACACACGCTCGTAGGCCCACAGCAGGTAGATCGCTGCAAGGATCACACCCAAACCCGCGATGATCGTCAGGACGGGCAGGGTCAGGTACGCACCGATCAGGATCGTGAATTCTCCAATGAACCCTGAAAGCCCCGGCAGGCCGGCGGAGGCGAAGGCCGAGAAGAGGAAGATGCCTGCATACACGGGCATCACCTTGGCGAGCCCACCGTAGTCGGAGATCTTTCGGGTATGTGTGCGTTCATAGATCATGCCGATGAGCAGGAACAGAGCACCGGTTGTGAGTCCATGGCTGATCATCAGAACGACGGAACCGGAGAGACCCTGGGTCGTGAGGGCGAAGGTTCCGAGAATGATGAACCCCATGTGACTCACCGACGAGTAAGCGATCAGTCGCTTGACGTCAGGTTGCACGATTGCGACCGCGGCTCCGTACACGACCCCGATCACACCGAGTATGGCGAGAGGAAATGCCAGGTCGACGGCAGCTTCCGGGAACAGGGTGAGGTTGAACCTCAAGAAGCCGTATGTGCCCATCTTGAGCAGAACGCCGGCCAAAAGCACCGAACCGGCGGTCGGTGCTTCCGTGTGAGCATCCGGAAGCCATGTATGGAACGGGAACAGTGGAACCTTGATCGCAAACGCGATCGCGAATCCGACGAAGAGCGCCAGCTCGGTAGTCGAGCTGAGTTCGACCTGGAGCATGTTCCTGAAGTCGAAGTTCGCGAGCGTTCCGAGCTGCTCGCCAGTGAGGACACCCAGAACGATGATCGATGCGAGGAGGTACGCGGAACCCACCGCTGTGAACAGCACGAACTTGAGCGATGCGTACTCCCGGTTCTCCGATCCCCACATCGCGATCAGCATGTACATCGGGATCAACACGACCTCGAAGAACGCAAAGAACACGAAGAGGTCGAGCGCGAGGAACACACCGAGCACACCCGTTTCGAGGATGAGCATCAGCACCATGTATGACTTCGCCCTATCGGTGATCGAGCGGGATGCCGCGATGCTGATCGGGAAGAGCAGAGCCGTGAGCACGACCATGAAAAGGGAGATTCCGTCGACGGCGAGCGTCCACGAGATGCCGAAGGGCTCGACAAGCACGATGTTCTCAGCGAACTGGAACCCACCATCTCCCGCCGTGAAGTTCCAAAGGATGTAGAGGGCGACAGCCAGCGGCGGAATCGACATTCCAAGCGCTATCGGATACACCAGTTCGGTCCGTCGTGTCGGTAGGAGACCAACAATGACGGCGCCGACCAGTGGGAGGAGAATGAGGATGCTGAGAATCGGCATCAGAACCCCCCTCCGACAACGAGGAAGGCCACGATGAGGAGCACTCCGGCGACGGCGAGACCCGCTGCGTATTCGCGAACCTGACCGGTCTGGAGCTTCGCCAGGACCGAGCCGAACCCGCTCACACCGTACGCGGTGCCGCGTGCTGCTCCATCGATGACTTTCAGATCCATCGATTCGGAAGCCCAGTCCGATGCCTTCTTGCCGGGTGCAACGATGGTGCGCCCGTAGAACTCGTCAACACCGAAAGCGGCAAGCGTGCGCTGCCAGAATGCTCCGTCTTCTGCGGGAAGTTCGTCACGGTTGTAGTTGCGCCATGCCCATACGATGCCGACCACCGCGACGACGAGCGTGCCAACGGCGAGAACGGTCACGAGCGCGAGGCTGAGAGGCTCCACGTGTGCAAGACGCTCGAAGGTCGGCTCGAGGAAGTGCTCGAACGTGAGTCTTGCGGGCGTGTTCACGAGTCCGGCGGTTACGGAGAAGAACGCGAGCACGATGAGAGGAATGGTCATGGTCCTTGGCGACTCGTGCGGCGCAACATCACCGTCCCACCTCGGTTTCCCGAGGAATGTCATCGCGAACAGGCGGGTCATGTAGAACGCTGTGAGCAATGCCACGAGCAGACCGACGGCCCACAACACGTAGAAACCACCGCCTTTGGCGAACGTCGCAGCAAGGATCTCGTCCTTGGACCAGAAGCCTGAGAACGGGAAGATGCCCGAAATGGCCAGCCATGCTGTACCCATGGTCAAGAAGGTGATCGGCATCTTCTTGCGAAGCCCACCCATCTTCGACATGTCCTGCTCACCTGCCATGGCGTGGATGACCGATCCTGCACCGAGAAAGAGCACCGCCTTGAAGAACGCGTGCGTGGTGAGGTGGAAGATCCCTGCGGTGTACGCACCCACGCCAACGGCGAGGATCATGTAGCCGAGCTGGCTGATCGTCGAGTAGGCAAGCACCTTCTTGATGTCGGTCTGAGCGATCGCGATCACCGCGGCGAACAGCGCTGTGGCGGCACCCACGACGGCAACGACGGCTCCAGACACAGGAGCCATCTCGAACAGCACGGCCGACCTCGCGATCATGAACACACCTGCCGTCACCATGGTCGCGGCGTGGATGAGGGCGGAAACCGGTGTCGGACCCTCCATGGCGTCCGGCAGCCAGATATAGAGCGGCAACTGCGCAGACTTTCCCGTTGCTCCGACGAAGAGCAGCAGTGTGATCGCCGTGGCGGTTCCAACGGTGATCACTGCCGGGGCCGAAGAGAAGATCGCTTCGAAATCGAACGTACCGAATGAAGCAAAGATGATCATCAGCGCTACGAGGAATCCCCAGTCACCGATCCGGTTGACGATGAACGCCTTCTTGCCTGCGGCAGCAGCCGAAGGTTTCGTGAACCAGAACGAGATGAGTAGGTACGAGGAGAGCCCCACCAGCTCCCAGCCGACGAACATCACCGCGTAGTTGGCTGCGAGCACGAGGATCATCATCGAAGCGATGAACAGGTTCATGAAGGCGAAGAAGCGTGGATATCGCTCATCCCCAGCCATGTAACCGATCGAGTAGAGATGGATCAGCGAGCCGACTCCCGTCACGATCATCGTCATGAGCGCGGAGAGCGGATCCCACAGGATCGCTGCGTCGGCACCGATGGCTGGGATCCACGAGAACAGATAGATCGTCTCTGATTGGCCCGAGCCGGTGACAAGCGCGAGTGTTGCCGGCACAGCGATCGCCCACGAGACCGCGACGAATCCGAACGCAATCCAGCCGGAGATCCGATCACCGATCCGTCTCCCGACAAGCAGATTGATCACCGCTCCAGCGAGTGGCAGTGCAATGATGAGCCAGAGAAGATCGGTCATACCTAACCCTTCATCTCTGAGAGCTCGTCGACATTCGCGCTCGAGCGCGTACGGAACACCGCGACGATGATCGCAAGACCGATGGTTACCTCGGCTGCGGCAACAACCATCACGAACAACGCGGCGACCTGCCCTTCGATGAGTCCGAGCTCCTTGCTCACCGCAACGAACGTGAGGTTGACGGCGTTGAGCATCAGTTCGATAGACATGAACATCACAAGTGCGTTGCGACGGATGAGCACACCAGCGATACCGATGGAGAAGAGCGCCGCCCCGAGCAGGAGGAACCACGTGATCGTGAGGCTCATGAGGACGCCTCCTCTTCGCCAGGTCCGAGTTGGTAGTAGGCGAGAGCGATCGTACCGAGCGCTGCGATGGTCAGCAGCATCACGGTGGAGAGGAACACGACGGTCCATGTCCCGAAAACCTCGTCGGCGACTGCCTCGGCTGAGCCGTAGAGGTTCGGGCTTCCAAAAGCACTCGATCCCGTGACCCAGGCGGCGCGGCCGGCGAGGGCAACGGCAGCGAAGAATAAGACGGCGACACCTGCCGTCATCATCCGCTGTGCCGGTACCTGCACACCGTAGGCATCACTCCTGTCGACGCCGATCAGCATGATGACGAAGAGGAAGAGGGTCATCACCGCTCCTGCGTAGATGATCACCTGGACCACCGCAACGAATGGAGCGTCAAGAAGGAGATAGAGGACCGCGAGGCTGAACATCGTCGTGAGAAGGCCCATTGCCGAATACACAGGGTTCGATGCAGCGACCATCCCGACGGCTCCGGCGAGCGCAATTGCGGCGAAGATGATGAAGACGATCGTCTCAGCCATCCGTCGCTCCCTCCACGGCTTCTGATTGGCCCCTCTCGGCGGGGAGTTCCCCCGTCCGAGCCGATGGGCTCCATTGAACGACACCCTCGTACTCGGCGCGACCGGAAGGCGACGTGGCACGCATCCATCCGTCACCGATCCTGAGCTCGTTGAGATCGATCAGGTTGGAATCTGGCTGAGGGTGGTTCGGAGTTCCGTCCGGTTCAACAAGGAGCTCATCCTTGGTGTAGATCGCCTGGTCGCGATCCGTTGTCGACATCTCGAAGAGATGGGTCATCGTGATCGCCTGCGTTGGACATGCTTCGACACACAGGGCGCAGAAGATGCAGCGCAGCATGTTGATCTCATACACGAACCCGTACCGCTCGCCTTCACTCACCGGGTCATCTGCCGGGTTGTCCGCGCCACGAACATAGATGCATTTCGCAGGGCAGACGCCGGCACACAGCTGACAGC
>CAZWMX010000008.1:14846-34704 GCA_964635205.1 uncultured Acidimicrobiaceae bacterium
GCGCCACGAACATAGATGCATTTCGCAGGGCAGACGCCGGCACACAGCTGACAGCCAATACATTTCTCCGTCCCGTCGAGGTTTCGGTTCAACACATGACGGCCGTGGAATCGCTCCGGCTTCACACGCTTCTCATCCGGGTACTGGATCGTGAGACGTGGCTTCGTCGTTTGACGCAATGTCACGGCGAACCCTCGGAACGGACCCAGGAGGTCGGCAAACCAGCTCATTGCTCATTCCTCATGTCCACGGCGCTCCGAAGTTGCGGAATCCCAAGGCGATAGCCACAAGGATGATCCATGCAAGAGATACGGGGATGAGCTTCTTCCAGCCAAAAGCCATCAGCTGGTCGTAGCGCATCCGGGGCATGGATGCCCTCACCCAGACGAAGAACAGGACGATGAGCCAGGTCTTTACGAGGAACCAGAAGATGGGGAGGAGCCATTGCAGCACCGTTGGCCCAAAGACGGGACCAGACCAACCACCAAGGAAGAGAACCGTCGTGAGCGCAGAGATGTTGAAGACGTTGATGTACTCCGCAAGGAAGAACAGGGCGAACCTCATACCTGAATACTCCGTGTGGAAACCACCGACGATCTCCTGCTCGGCCTCGACGAGGTCGAAAGGTGTCCGGTTCGTCTCTGCGAACCCGGAGATGAGGAAGATGACGAACGAGGGAAGTAGCACGATGTTCCATACACCGAGAAACCCAAGGAACGTCCCTTGCTGCGCTTCGACGATGGAGACGATGGAGAGAGAACCCGAGAACATCACAACGGGCACAAGGGCGAGGCCCATTGCGGCCTCGTACGAGATCATCTGGGCAGATGCTCGGATAGACCCGAGCAGCGGATACTTCGAGCCGGACGCCCAACCGGCAAGGGTGATGGCGTACACACCGACCGAAGATATCGCCAGGATGTAGAGCAGCCCGACGTTGATGTCCATCGCCGCAAGTGAGTAGGAGGTACCGTTGATAACGATCGGTGCTCCGATCGGAATCACGAGGAAGGTCAGGAACGCCGTGAGCATGGCAATGACAGGTGCTGCAGCGTACAGGCCGACTTGAGCGTTGGTCGGCGTGATGCCTTCCTTGAAGACAGCCTTCAGTCCGTCCGCGAGCGTTTGAAGGATCCCGTACGGTCCCGCTCTGGTTGGGCCGATCCTGTTCTGGAGATCGGAGACGAACTTACGCTCCACCCATACGAGCAGCAGCACGGTCACAAGCAGGAACACGAACGCGACGAGAACACGTATCGAGGCTTCGATGAATATGCTCATACATCACCTCGCAGCGTTTCCACACGGATGATCGGAGCCGCAGCGATCCTCTTCGTTGCCTCGTGGTTGTGGGGCAGCACGACCGAGTGTTCCGGGACATCACCATCCATGGTGACTCGAAGCTCTTGTCCACCGACACTCACCGACGTTCCCTCAGTGACCGCCAACGCTGCTGCATCCTTCGGATGCATCCGCACGGAAACCGGGTCGACGAGGCCTTTGAGTATCTCCGAGTGCTGGGTGAGTACACCTGCGTCGAAGAGCGAAGGTGCAAAGTGAAGCGTGAAGCGATCCGTGACGACGGGCACGTTCACATCAACGGGGATGTGAACGAGCGGCTGCGTCGCCTCGCGAAGCGGTACGGTCGCCCCATCCTCATCGGCCTCGAACGTGAGGTGATCGGCGGTCATCCCCGCATACGCCGGCGCCGTTGCTGCGATCTCCTTGTTGATGATCTGCCAATCCGAGGCTCCAAGGTCCGATCCCATGCTCTGGGCGATACCGTCAAGGGCGGCGGTCACCGTCATCGACCTCCCCCGCGACTGAACCGACCTTCGAAGCCGCTGCACACGGCCTTCGAGGTTGGTGACCGTGCCGTCGATCTCTCCCCACACGGCAATGGGGAGGATCACATCTGCCGTTGCAGTCGAATCCGTGACGAATGCATCGAGGGCGACGATGAAGTCCGCGGCGTTGAGTGCGTTTTCGGCGAGTATCGGGTCGGGGCATTCCCTGATCGGGTCCGTACCGACGAGCATGACCGCTGAAAGGTCGTTGTCGACAAGGGCCTCGAGCATCGCCATCGTGTTCTTGCCCGCGACGTCGGGCAGTGGCCCCCACGCGTCTTCGAGAGCAGCGACGGCCGCTTCGTCGCCGGTGCTGCAACGCCCTGGGAGGAGAGTCGGTGCGAGCCCCATGTCGAGGGCGCCAAAGACGTTGGCTCGGCTGAGGAGCGGCATGAGCTTTGCGTCTGGAAGCGTCCGTGCGAACGCCGCTATCGCCTCGGAGAGCATCGGGTTCTCGGTGATCGAGCTACGGCCGACGAGTGCGACAACAGGTCCACGGTTGAGGGACTCGGTGACTGTGTGATAGGCGTCGTCGCCCTGGGCCAGCTTGCGGAGGATCTCCGGACCGGACCCCGCCCGATATCGAACTGTGTGTGATGCTATCGGGTCGAGTCCCGTCGCAACAGGACTGACAACTACGAGTGTTGCTCCATTGAGAACGGCCTTTCGAACCCTCAGGTAGAGGACGGGAAGTGTTTCTTTGAGATCAGAGGCCCAAACGAGGATCGTATTCGCCGTATCCAGATCGTTGACCGTCGCCCTCGACGTAACGCAGGAGGCAAGGTGCGGATCGATGCCGTCTCCCACGAGTGCATCGACATGGGGCGAGCCGACGACGGTTCGCATGAACTTACTGAGCGCAAACGCTTCCTCGTTCGTACCGGAAGCACCGCCGATGGCACCGACCTCGGTTCCGACATAACCTCCGAGCCGGTCGGCGACCATCTCGATTGCCTCGACCCATGACGCCTCTCTGAAGCCCTCCCCGTCGCGTATGAGGGGCGTCGTGACGCGATCGTCGGACTGGAACGCCGAGAAGCTGAACCTGTCCTTGTCCGAGAGCCATCCTTCGTTGAGCGCGTCGTTGTCTGCACCGTAGACCCTCAGGATCTTCCCACGAGAACTGTGAACGTCGACCGACGATTGCATCGCATCCACCAGAGACGCCGATCTGACCGAAACGAGATCCCACGGCCGTGCCTTGAAGCGGTAATCGACCGACGTGAGTGCTCCAACAGGGCATACCTGGACGGTGTTTCCCGAGAAGTAGGAGGAGAACGGCTCATTCGGAAAGGTGTTGATCTGAACGTGGCTTCCGCGGTTGATGAACTCGATGAGCGGGTCACCAGCGATGTCGTCCGCGACCCGTACACAGCGGTCGCACAGCACGCAGCGCTCCCGGTCGAGAAGCACAAGCTCAGACACCGGCATGGGCTTGAGATATGTGCGCTTCTCTTCGATGAATCTGCTCTCACCCGGACCGAAAGCAACCGCTTGATCCTGGAGCGGGCATTCGCCTCCCTTGTCACACACGGGGCAGTCGAGCGGGTGGTTCAGGAGCAGGAACTCGAGCACACCCTCCTGGGCCTTCTTGACGACTTCAGAGGCAGTGTCGACAACCATGCCATCGGATACAGGCATGGTGCACGATGGCATCAACGCCGAACCCCTCGGGCCTTCGACTTCGACGAGGCACATCCTGCATTTGCCGACCGGTTCGAGCCTGTCGTGGTGACAGAAGCGCGGAATGTACTCGCCGACCTTCTCAGCAGCAGTGATGAGCCGTTCACCCGCTGCTACCTCATGGGTGACGCCGTTGATCGTGATCGAGACCGAGTTGTGTTCAGCCAACAGCGACCTCGCTTCCCATGATCATGGCTTCGAGCTCGGGCCTGAACCACCGCGTGATCGACGTGATCGGAGACACGGCGGAGGGACCCAGGGGGCAGATCGTTGTCATGGCCGGAGGCCAATTCAGCCCCGGAGAGATGTTGTCGGAGATGTCGAGCAGTAAGTCGATGTCCTCCGGCCGCCCGTTGCCATCGAGGATGCGCTCGAGCACGGCCTCCATCCATGACGTTCCCTCACGACATGGCGTGCACTGGCCACAGGACTCGTGGGCGAAGAAACGAACGAGCCTGTGCGCAGCCGCAACGACGTTCGTCGTCTCATCCATCATGATGGCTGCGCCCGCCCCGATCATCGACCCGTTCGCCGCTACGTCGTCGATCGAGACGATCGTGTCGAGATGCTCGTGGGGCACGAACCACGGCGCAGATGCACCCCCGGGAATCCAGGCTTTGAGCTCCTTGCCGTTCGGGATGCCACCGCCGATGTCGAAAATCAGCTCGCGCCACGTCATCCCCATCACGATCTCGTAGTTGCCCGGCCTGTTGATGTGTCCGGACATGCTGAGCATCTTCGTGCCGGCCGACCGCTCGGGGCCGATCGCTGCGTAGGCTGCGCCTCCGTTGGCAACGATCCACGGGATGTTCGAGATGGACTCGACGTTGTTGACGATCGTTGGTTTTGCGTACAAGCCCTCAACTGCAGGGAACGGAGGCTTGAGGCGCGGTTCGCCCCTCCGACCCTCGAGACTGTTGAGGAGAGCGGTCTCCTCGCCGCAGATGTACGCGCCACCCCCGAGGTGGAGTGTCACGTCCAGCGAGAACTCCGAGCCGAGAATACGCTGCCCGAGGTAACCGCCCTCGTACGCCTCGTCGACGGCACGCTGCAGTCTGCGAGCAGCCTTCGGGTACTCACCCCGGATGTAAACGAATGCATGGTGCACATCAAGGGCATAACTCGAGACGATGATGCCTTCAAGGAGCTGGTGTGGGTCGCGCTCTGTCAGCTGACGATCGTTGAATGTGCCGGGCTCTGATTCGTCGCAGTTGACCACGAGGTAGCGAGGCTCGGCGGGAGCAAGGAAGCCCCACTTCACACCGGTCGGGAATCCGGCACCTCCACGACCACGCATGTTGGAGGCCTTGACCTCTTCGACGATCTCCTCTTCGGACATCTCGGTCAGTGCCTTGGCAAGGGCCTTGTAGCCGCCGGTATCGACGTAGCGACTGAGCGTGTGACTGTCCGACGGATGGGCATCCATCCGCACGGTGAGGATCTTGTCAGTCATCGACCCTCCTTCGCGGAACCGTATGGCCCGAACGCAGGCACGGGGCGCGTTGCACCTTCGGGTTCGGAGGAACCCCACTCGAAGGACCGCTGTCCCCCGAAGAGCTGCTGCATCTCGTCGGCGAGCACGACAGCCGGCCTCGTGTCTGTGAGCCACTTGATGAGTGATTTCGCTTTGTCCGGCGTGACACCTTCGATCAGCTCGTAGTTGATCTGCACCGCTGGGGCCCCGCCGCATGCTCCGATGCACTCGACGTGTTCGACCGATATCGATCCATCCTCGGTCGTTTCTCCGCAGCCGACCCCGCTCGCCCCCTCGACGGCAGCCAACACCTCATCGGCTCCATTGAGATAGCACGAGATGGATGTGCAGACAGAGACGACGTAGTCGCCGACCTCCTCGCGTTTGATCATCGTGTAGAACGTCGCAACCGACTGCACCTGGATCGGTGTGATGTCGATGAGTGCAGCAACTTCACGCAGCGCATCTTCGGATGCGTAGTCATGCTCCAGGCTCGCCACGTACAGCAGCGGCATCAGCGCCGACCGCTTTCTGGGATATGAGGCGAGGATCGACTTCGCCCTCTCCTGGTTCTCGTGGCTCCAATGTTGAATCACGGATGTCATCGGTCAACGTCCCCGAGAACCGGGTCTGTCGAGGCAAGGGTGGCAATGACATCCGCGATCATCGAGTCCGTCATCATCGCGGGGAGAGCCTGCACGACCGCGAATGACGGTGCCCTCCAGCGCAGCCGCCAGGGTTTCGCACCACCTTTCGAGACGATGTATGCGCCGATCTCTCCGCGTGGCCCTTCGACCGACTGGTAGGCGGTGCCGGCAGGCACCGTTACACCTTCGGTGAACAGTTTGAAGTGGTGGATGAGAGCTTCCATCGACTCGTCGATGCGCGCCCTTGGCGGGGGGGTCACCTTGGCGTCGGTGTTGCGGTAATCCCCCCTCGGAATGGTCTCGAGGATCTGCTCGACGATGAACAACGATTGGCGGATCTCGTCCATCCGCAGCTTGTACCTGTCGAAGGCGTCGCCATGTCTGCCGAGAGGCACCTCGAAGTCGTACTGCTCGATGCCGCAGTACGGCGCAGTCTTGCGAAGATCCCAATCAACACCGGATGCGCGTGCAACAGGTCCGGTGACGCCGTATTGCTTGACCTCTGCGGGTGTGAGCACACCAACACCGAGCGTACGGTCCAAGAAGATGGGGTTCTCGTTGAGGAGCTCTTCGTACTCGTCCACTCCAGCGTTGACCATCTTGATGAGGGTCACGATGTCATCCTCCCAACCGTCGGGAAGATCGGCCGCAACACCACCAACTCTGATGTAGTTGTGATTCATCCGCAGCCCGGTCGTCTTCTCGAAGAAGTCGAGACACACTTCGCGTTCACGCCATCCGTAGATCATCATCGACACGGCCCCGACGTCCATCCCCATCGTTGCAGCGAACAGAAGGTGGCTTGCAACACGGTTGAGCTCGGTCATGAGGACACGGATCGCGCTCGCCCGTTTCGGTACCTCGAGACCAAGGAGTTGTTCGGTCGCGAGAGAGAAAGCGAGCTCGTTGTGGAACGGTGAGAGGTAATCCATCCGCGTCACGTTCGTTGAGCCCTGGGAGTAGCTGAGTGACTCAGCCGTCTTCTCCATCCCCGTGTGGAGGTAGCCGATTATCGGTTTCACACGCCGAACCGTCTCACCTTCGAGTTCCATGTGGAGCCGGAGCACACCGTGAGTGGACGGGTGCTGGGGTCCCATGTTGATGATCTGGCGTTCTTCATCCACGACTCGCTCTGGCATCACGAAGTCGTCGTCCACGACGACACCTCGCTGGATATCGAGAGCAGGATCATCGTCGCGGGGGAGGAGTTCCTGGCCACCTTCGTCCGTGGCCTGGGCGAACGGCATTCGTTCCTCCGTACCCGACACCCAGATGTCGTGTTTCGTGCGCCTGGTCTCAGCGACCGTCTTGTCGGTCGAAGCTTCGTCGACTTCGTCGTCGGCCTTTCCGGCGTCCATGTTCTCGGTCACGTCGCTCATAACTCCGAGTTCCCGGCCTTGAACTGGACAGGTACAGCCCCGATGTCGTAGTCCTTGCGCAGTGGATGCCCCTCCCAGTCATCCGGCATGAGGATGCGGGTGAGGTCCGGATGACCGGGGAAATCGACGCCGAGGAGATCGTAGGTCTCGCGCTCGTAGAAGTTCGCTCCGGCGAACACACCGGTGAGTGTCGGCACAGATGGATCGTCGTAGGGGACCCTCGTCGAGATGAGGATCCGCTCGTTGGCAGTCATCGAGAGAAGATGCAGTGTCACCTCGAACCTCGGCGCATCCGCGAAGTGATCGACGCCGAAGAGATCGATGAAGGTGTCGAAACCGATATCGAGGGCATGACGGGCGAACGCGACCCAGTCGGCCAAAGGGATCGTGACCACGGAGTAGGTGGTTTCGCTGGACGCGTACGTGTGTTCCTCAACCTCGGCGGCCTCGAACGGCTCGACGAGCGAAGCAATGAGACCGCCCATCTCAGACAATTCCTGTCGACCGCTGGATCTCACCAGCCATGATCTTGTCGTGCAGCGTCAAGATCCCGTGCATGAGCGACTGCGGTCCGGGAGGACATCCGGGGACGTAGATGTCGACCGGCACGACCTGATCTACGCCTTGCACAAGCGCGTAGTTGTTGAACATGCCTCCCGTTGAGGCGCACGCACCCATTGACAGAACCCACTTCGGTTCGGCCATCTGGTCGTAGACCTGTCGGAGCACGGGGGCCATCTTCTGGCTCACACGACCCGCAACGATCATCAGGTCTGCCTGGCGGGGCGACGCTCGAAAGACCTCCATGCCGAATCGAGCCAGGTCGTTACGTGCTGCACCTGTGCCCATCATCTCGATGGCACAACACGCAAGACCGAACGTGGCAGGCCACATCGAGCGCGTACGCGCCCAGTTGACACCCTTCTCGACGGTTGTCATGAGGAAACCGGGGCCGGTCGCGACACCGGCCATCAGGCAGCCTCTTCCAGCGAGGGGTCCGGCGCGACGACTCGGCGATATCGGGCGCGGCGGGCGACATTCCAATCCAGAGCTCCGCGCTTCCAGACATACGCAAGGGTCTCGATGAGCATGAGCATGAAAACGACAACAGCAGCGATGCCGGCCCAACCGAACTGATCCATTCGAACTGCCCACAGGAACAGGAAGATGATCTCGACGTCGAAGATGACGAACAGCATCGCTACGAGATAGAACTTCACCGGGAACCGAGCCGTCGGCTCCTGGAGAGGCACGATGCCGCACTCGTACGGTGCGAGTTTCTCCGGTGTCGGGTTGTTCGGGGCCAGCCGCTTGGACATGAAAAGAGACATACCGGCGAACAAGAGACCGAGAATGGTCATCAGAGCAATCGGAAGGTAGTCGGCCAGCTCCATGAGGCATCAGGTTACTCCCTCGGGTGTGGGCAATCGCCATTGCCAACACGTTCACAGTTGACAGTTTTCAGTCCACGGAACAGCGTGCGGACTGTGAACTGTCAACTGTGAACTGTCAACTGATTCCGCAGCGCGGAATCACCGTACTCTTCTCCCATGAAAGCCAGCATCCCGGAAGCCACCGTGGCGAGACTCCCGCGTTATCTGCGATGTCTCACAGACATGTCCCACACTGATGAGACGTGTTCGTCCGAGGATCTCGCTGAAGCGGCCGGGGTCAATTCGGCACAGGTTCGCAAGGACCTCTCCCACCTCGAGGCCCAGGGAACGCGGGGTGTCGGATACGACCATGCCGAGCTCCGGGAGCAGATCCGCAAGGCACTCGGCCTCACATCGATTCACCCTGTCATCGTCATCGGCGCAGGGAACATGGGCTCTGCGCTTGCCAATTACAAGGGCTTCAGGACCTGGGGTTTCAAGATCGTTGCCGTACTCGATGTCGACGAGGAGAAGATCGGGACAACGGTTGACGGACTCATCGTCGAGCCACTCCAACGTCTTGAAGACATCGTTGCCGAGAAGGCCGTCAAGATCGGAATCCTCGCTACTCCGCCGTCGGCAGCCCAATCCATATCCGATCGGCTCACGGCATCGGGTGTGAAGTCGATTCTCAACCTCGCCCCAACGATCCTCAAGACCGACGAGGATGTGTCCGTTCGCAGGGTGGATCTGTCCACCGAGCTCGGCATCCTGGCGTTCCATTTGCAGAGCTGACGGACGTCAGCTCAGTATTACGTATTACGAAATACGTAGTACGAACGTGTCTCACAGCCTCAGGAACCGTTCAAGATGGGAAGTCGTACTACGCAATACGTACTACGTAATACAGCAGATACGGACGTCAGTCGGTATCTGCTTCGTACCGGCTGAGGGCGGTGAAGAACATGAGGAGGATGACCAGTGATCCAAGCGTCATCGCGATCGCGGGGAGCCGAACCTGCAGCGCGTTGAGACCCTCCAGGTTCTCCGGCCTGATGCCACGAGGCGCATAGACAACGAATAGGATGCCGTTGATCACGAGCCAGCCGAACGTACCGGCTCCGGTGAGGAGGAACGCCAGGCGCTTACCGAGGTTGGTCCACAACAGCAGCCATCCGGATCCGATGAACACCAGCACGGCGCCACCGGCAATCGCAAAGCCGCGCATTGCGGTCGAGAACTCGTTCGGTTGACCTGTCTCGGGGTCCATCTGACCGAATACGACACCGAGGCTATCGATCACGAACTCTCGAACGAATGGGATGAGCGAGAGAAGCGACACCACGAAGGCGAAGAGTCCGAGCGCTTCCAGTTTCGTGAGGCCGGACTCGTCGTGTAGCGCGACGTTGATCGGACGTCTCATCACAGCGTCCTCTCATACATGACGATCAGTTCGATCTGGTTCTCGGACAACACCTTTCCGAAGGCAGGCATGCGGCCCGATCCAAGTCCGTTGATCCCGAACTTCTTCCCGTTCTCAGACCCGTTGATCACGAACTGGATCTGATCACCTATTTCGGGGAACTGCAACACGGAACGACCATCGACGATGGAGGGGCCCCATGCGCCCGTTCCTGCACCCTGTTCGAATGTGGGTCCTGCCGAGAATCCGGCGGTGTGGCAGCGTGCACAATACGCGTTGAAGAGCCCGACGGCAAGCTTGGCGTCAACCTCGGAAACACCCATCTCGGAGCCGACAGCGGCGAAGTCGACATCCCAAATGCGCTGTTCCAGTGAGTCCTGGAGGAAGGCGAGTCCGGAGTCGAGGACCTCGAGGAATTGGTCCTCGCGCTCAGCCCTGACGGAGAGCAGCAGGGCGTCGGATTCGATCCGGGAGAGCAGTGCCTCGGCTTCGGCAAGATCTGGGTGGCCGTTCGTGAAGGCGTCGAACGGATCGAACCGCACGTTGTATACGTCCTGCGGGATGAACACATAGGTCCTGGTGTCCTCGTCATAGCTAATCACAGTGAGCTGTTCAAAGGCGATCGCGGCAATCACTGTGAGACCCTTCTCAGCCTCGTCCGCCAGTCCGTCTCGGTCGGTATCTCTGCCCGGCTGGTCACAGGTTGTTCCGACAAGTTCAGCCGAGGTCGCTGTACACGTACCCGGAGCCTGGAGAAGATCCTTGATGTCGTCAGGGAGGGTCCCGACCACAGCATTCTTCTCGTGAGCAGCCTCCACCTCCTCTATCTGAATCTCCTGGAAGGCGATCAGCTTCTCCGTTGCTGCCTGACCACCTTCGATCTGGGTGAGGGCACGATCGGCTGCACCCTGGGACTTCGCAAATGCCTCATCCTGGGTGATTTGGATGGACCGGAGGAACGCGATCACCTGATCGATCTCCTGCACGGACATGGCGCCGCCTCCGTCAAGGCCATTGGCCGGCATGGGTGTGCCCTCGCGGCCGAAGACGACCCAGTGGCGGACTTCGTCTTCCTGGTACCGGAAGAAGATGTCGTCAAGGGAGGGAACAGCCCACACCGTGTCGACGCCGGACCGCGCTTCCTTGAAGCCTGCAGCTCCGCCGCCGCCGGTTGGGCCGTGACAGACCGCACATTGGAATCCCTCAACGCTGAAGAATTCCGCACCCTCCTCGACATCCAACTCGTGGACCTCTTCGGCAAACGCCTCCTGCCGTCCGGGCTCGTTGAGTGCGTACCAAGGCATGATGACCGCCATGAGCACTGATCCGAAAAGCGCAGCGCGAAGGACACGGGTCAGCTTCTTGTTCTCGAGTTCGTCATCTGAAGCTCCAGGCGACAGGTTCGAGGGTGCTGGTTCCTGTGCTGTGATCTTGGAGCGGCGAGAGTTGACGTATAGGTATCCCATCCAACCGAGAATGAGTACCACGGCGAGCATGAGTGCGTACGCACCGATCCCGAGTCCGCTGCTTGAATCGGCAGGCTCGCCGCCGAGGACGAACACGATGGTCAGAAAGTTCACTGTGCAATCACCCCACGCAGTATGGGCCTTGGGGATAGGGCACCGTAAAGCTCTTCGACCTGGCCGTCTGCACAATCGTTCCCGTGTCGATCACAAGCTCCCCTGCACCGTCGATGCTCACCGCGAACCTGTCGAGATTCCTTGGCGCCGGCCCGGCAGAGTACTCACCGTGTGCGTTGTACTTCGAACCGTGGCACGGGCACTCGAACCCCTGGGATGGGATGCACTCCGGAACACGACAGCCGAGGTGTACACACCGATGCCACAGCGCCATCAGCGCAACACCATCGTCCTGGCCACCTGCCACGAGGAACGGGAACTCCTCGTACTGTGACCCTGGAAGCTTGCTCAGTTCGAACGGCACGATCCACGCCTGAGCCGACGGAATGGCTTTCGGTATGATCCTCCCGCCCTGTATCACCTCGGCCTTGAGGGCATCAAAATTGCCGGCCTTGATCGGTGTACCGAAACCACCTTTGAGTTTTGGCCAGATGAACGCGAGACTGGCAAGCGCGAACTGGAGCATGAAGAGTCCGAACACTGCACCGATTGCTCTGTTGAAGAACTTCCGGCGTGTGACACCGTACTCCTCTTCGGAGATTTCAACGCGCGGCTCGTCGTCCTTGTAGCCCGTCGGAGCCTCGACCATCGTAATGGTGGCCGTACCCCCACCTTGCTCTGCCACGGTCTGTTCCAAGGCATGACGTCGCGCCTTGTCGGCCTTTGCGGCCTTGCGGTCGAGCTCACCCTGGGTGATGGCGCCGTCCGAGTCCTTGCGGCGAGAAGCAACCGCGACGATCCCGAACGCCGCGATACCTGCGGCAGCGACGATGATCAGGATGAAGATGGTTGTTGCACTCATGGAGAATCGCTCATTCGAGAATCGTTTTCAGGTCGTCGAAGAATATGCCGTCTCTCCAAGGGTAGACGAAGTTGAACCCTGGCCCTCGGAAAAACGAGCCAAAGATCGTCACTACCGCGGCCGCCATGAAGAACACGGTGAAGATCGAGATTGCGAGCTTACGATCGGAGGGTCGCACCGACGGGTTGCGGTCGATGTACGGGATGAACGCGAGTGCAGCCAAGCCGAAGCCGGGAATGATGATGCCTGCGACCTGCGGGTCGAAGTACGCAAGGAGTTCCTGGAGACCGAGGAAATACCACGGTGCCTTCGATGGGTTCGGCTGCTCGTTGAAGTTCGCGAACTCCAGGAGCGGCGCATCGACGAATGCGGAGAGCAACGTGAGGAAAGCCAGCGTCACAAGTAGTGCCACGAACTCGATGGCCAACAGGTGCGGCCAAACGTTGACCTTGTCCTGCGGCTCCTTGCCGGCGCCCTGAATCGCACCGGCCTTGACAACCGTGAGCAATCGCTGGGTCCGAACCCCGGGAGGCGGCCCCGTAGGAGCGGCCGGCGCGGCTGGGGCCGACGGCTGAGCGGTTGCCGCGACTGGGGCAGCAACGGCAGGGCCACCCGCCATCGCCGGTACAGGTGCTCCGTCTGCCTTCGCCCGTGCAAACATCGACCGCTCGAGAAGCGGTCGAGGCACGCCATACTTCTCCGCCTCCCCGTCGAGATCGCGCCCGGGACCGCTGGCTGAAGGCTGAGAGCTGACAGCTGAAGGCTGTGCCGCCGGCGAAACCGGCGCCTCCTCCCCCTTCATCTCGGCGAGCACTTCCTCGACCGAACGGCCCTCGGCCTTGGCTCGCGCCTCGGCCGACCGTCTCAGGAGACTATCTGGTAGCTGTGCCACGGTTTCTCCTTAGAGGGGTCCTGAGATGCCACCGTCTTTACGGACCCGCCAGAAGTGGACGGCCATGAAGATGACGATGATGAACGGTAGGAAAAGTACATGAAGGACATAGAAACGCAACAGGGTGTCCGCGGTGATCTGAATACCACCGACCAGGACGAAGCTCACTTGGTTTCCGAAGACGGGTGCATACGCACCCATGTTGGACCCAACGGTCACAGCCCACAACGCCAGCTGATCCCATGGGAGGAGATAGCCGGTGAACGAGAGCAGGAGCGTGAGCAGCAAGAGCACGATTCCGACGACCCAGTTGAACTCACGTGGAGGTTTGTATGCACCGTGGTAGAAGACACGGCTCATGTGGAGGAAGACGGTGAGCACCATGATGTGGGCACCCCAACGATGCATGTTGCGCACCAACTGACCGAACGCAACATCTGAGCCGAGCGCTTGGAGATCGAAGTAGGCCTCAGGTGATGTCGGCCTGTAGTAGAACATCAGGAAGATACCTGTGATGGTCAGAAGGATGAACAGGAAGAAGCTCGTGCCGCCAAGGCACAATGTGTAGGACAGCTTCACTCCATGCCGTTTGACCTTCACGGGGTGGAGGTGATACAACACGTTGTTCATCACCACATACGACCGGTTCCTTGGTGAATCACTGCCGTCTGCGCGCATCGGGGATCCCGGCCGGAAGATCGAGTTCCACACCTGCGAATTGCGGACGTGATCACCCATCCCGGATACGGCTTCTCTCAAGCCGCCCTTCCCGTTTCCGTCTGCCAACCTGGCTCTCCTCGTCGTTACTTCTTGCTCACCAGCGCACGCCGTAGGCGTAACCGCTCTTCGTGTCGCGGTTACCCGTATCGAACTCCCATGGCGCCGCTTCGATGTCATCTGTCTGCGCGGCGATCGATCCACCGAACTTCCCGATCGTGATCACGTTCGTCGGACAACGGTCGACACACAGTTTGCACCTGGTGCACTCGGTATCGTCGATGAGGAACACCGCCTGGTTCTCCGGCTTGTTGTTCGGATCGTCAACACCGAAGGTCTCGGTGATGATCTCGGGACTGAGGATATGAATACATTTCCACGGACAGATATCGACACATCCGGCACACAGGATGCACTCGGATTGATCGATGTGGATGAACTGCTTCGGCTTGACCGCAGCGATCATGTATTCAGGATCAACGATCGCGAGTTGGTAGTCGTCGCGAATCGGCGGCGTCTCGAGCCACGCTTCCTTTGCCATCAGAGGTCAACTCGCATAGGTCTGCCATAGTTCGACACGGGTGTCGGTTTGGGTGTGTCGGCCTTCTTCACGCGCCCCTGCCACTTGTACATGATGACCGGAATGAGGATCAGCATTGTGGTTGTGAACCCGGCAGAGATCATGTCCTTGAGCGCTGCATAGGAGATGGAGACGTCGTTGTTCAGAACGAGGATCGGCGGCATCGTGATGAAGATCTTCTGCGGCGTCCATTCGAGGGTCGCCTGAGTGAGAGTGAGGAACTGGTTCGGGATGATCGCAAAGATGATGAACATCAACCCAGTGAAGAGCACCGATCCCAGCATCGCCCTCGCCCAGGTCAAAGGGCGTTGCCAGATCCATCCGAGCGTGACTCCGGCCATGGCGATGAGTACACCGCCAAGGGCGATCATCTGAGCAATCGTAACGATCACCCAGCCACGGGGAACACTGGGAAAGAGGACCCGACCGAGGTCATCCACGTCAGGTGACTCGGCCATGTGCACCAGTATCGAGCCACCGATGGCGACAAACAGGCCGATCGCGATGAGCGCGATTCCTGTGATGAGATGCTTTCGTTCGCTCACGGGTCTCCTAGCGGGCGACAGCAGTGTACGCCGCTGAAGTTGTCTCCGATACCCAATCTGGAGAAGAATCCGGATACCAGAATCTGGTTTCTGATTCCTGGTTTCCGTCCAATGAGGAATGGCGCCGTGGGTGCGGCTAGAGTCTCTGCGGCCGACAGATCGAACCCACAAGACATCCCAGCAGGAGGACGCTGCAAGCGTGACCGCCGACATCTCATCAAACGAAGCAGCTCAATCGGAGGCTGAGGACAACGGGGCAGCGATGGCCGGCAAGTACGTGCTGGTGGCAATGGTGCTACTCGTGATTGGGCTCGTACTCACCGCGCTTGCATCCTTACAGCTCGTGCTGCCGGACCTTCTCTCTGGTTCGGCGTACACGACGTACGGTCGACTGGCTCCAGCGGGCAGAGTGCTGCTCGGCGACGGCTGGCTCCCGCTTGCGGGTTTGGGACTCGCCGTGTATGTGCTCGGCGACATCACGAGTGGTGGCCTCAAGCGCAAGGCGCTCGCCACCGCAGGACTCATCACGATTGCTTTCGGAGCGCTTGCGGGTGCCGGCGACCTGGTCGGCGGATTGTCATCCGGAATCGTTGGGCAAGAAGGACCGGTCTGGACGAGAGCGATCTCGGCCGTCGGATATCTGCTTGTTGGGCTGGTAGTCACGGCAACGGCCAAACAGAAGGCAGATCGGCTCGGCCCAACAGGCTGGTACCTCACTGCTGCGTCATGGTGGCTCACTGCGTCTGCGGCGTTCGGGCTGATCCCACTCATGGCCGGAACACCCGGCTCGATCCAGGCTGCCTTCGCAAACGCCGGTCTCCACCGATTGTTCGTTGTGACCATGGCTGTAGGCCTTCTCTACTTCGCGTTCTCCAAGATCAGCGGAGCAGATCTCTCAGAACCGAGACCTCTGGCTGCACTCGGGTTCTGGTCCCTGACGTTCACATGGGCGTTCATGGGCGGCATCAACCTCGTGTACTCGGCGACTCCCGACTGGTACGAGACACTCACGATCGCCTTCGCGATCGGGACACTGGTCCCGGTGCTCGTGATCGTCACCGACCTCGGGTTGCTGCTCAAGGGTCGCGTGCAGGCCATCGGCGACAGGGCGACACTGCGATACGGGGTCGCCGGCGGACTCACTCTCATCGGAGTAACAGCTGTGAACCTCCTCCTGGCGTGGAGAGCAACAAGCGCCGTCGTCCAGTACTCGACGTGGGCTACCGGTCTCGATGTTCTTCTCGTTCTGGGCGGAGGGTCCTTTGCGATCTTCGCTGCCAACAGCGTGCGCAGAGGTGGAAGGGCTTCGGGCCCGAGCCTCCACTTCTGGGGGTCAGCGGTGGGCCTATCAGGAGCAGCGGTGGGCCTACTCGCCGGTGGCGTGGTCACAGGATTCTCATGGATCGCCGGGCCCTCGAGCCAGCTCTTCCCGAACTACGGTCCCGGCTACGAGGTCGCCGTCGTATCACTGAGACCGTTCCTGTGGGTTGCGGCGATTTCACTCACGATCTATGCCCTCTCACAGATCGTCTATCTGGTGCGGATCAATTCGACATCGGATGGGGAAGTGCCGGCACCGGATGGGCCACTCGACTACAACCTGGAGTTCGAAGGTTCAACGCGCTACGTCACATGGAAGAGACTCGTCTGGGGTGCGGTCGCCGTATGGGTCGCAGCGGCGATGTTCACAGCCGTCCTGCCGATGATGGACAACTCGGAGACTGCCGCGACGATCACAGCAGCTCGATATCGGGCCTATGAGCAGGGAACACCCGAGCTGGTCGGTCGCAACCTCTACCTGGCACAGGGATGCGCAGAATGCCACACGCAATCTGTCCGTCCGATCGTCGCTGATGTCGGTCTCGGTGCCGTGAGCGTCGCCGGTGACTACGCCTTTGAGAACCCTGCCCTCATCACAGGGACCAGACTTGGCCCAGACCTCATGCGTGTCGCCGACAAGGAAGGAATCAGTTCCGAGTTCTTGGAGGCTCATCTGAGGAACCCACGGGCTGCACGGTCGTGGTCGATCATGCCGTCCTACTCCTTTCTGTCGGATGCGGATATCAAGGCACTTGTCAGCTACATCGAGACGTTGAGGTAGGACGATGGACGAACTTCTCAAGCGAGTAGCCGAACTCAGGGGAATGCCTGCATCCCTCGTCGAGCGATCCGCCCAGGCCCGTGCCGAAAAGACCGGAACCACTGTTGAGGCTGTGCTCCAGGAGTGGGCGGGGGAAGCTGATTCGGCTCCTGCCGAATCAGCGCCGTCGGCTGCCGCGGCTGCCACCGCGGAGCCATCAGCAGAATCAGAGCCATCAGCCGCCAGCTCTCAGCCATCAGCGGAAGAAGAGCCGAGAGCCGAGGTGACGACGGATCATCTGATTCAGCTTGCTGCTGATGCGAAGCGAATGCCACCGAAGCTGATTCTCTCGTCGGCGACTGCACGAGCTGAGCATTCGAGTTCCTCACTCGAGGAGGTTCTTGCGGACTGGGCGGGTGTTGATCTGGGAGAGCTGCGGAAACAGGCGACAGGTGACAGGCAACAGGCAACAGGAGAAGAACCGGAGCCGGCAGCCGAAGAAGAGCCGAGAACCGTAGACCGTAAACCGAAAACCGCTGCGGCTACCGCCGCAGCTGCTCTCACCATGGATGACCTTCTCGACAAGGTCGCCGAGATCAAGGGTATGCCTGCTGCGCTCGCCAAACGGTCTGCAGAGGCAAGATCCAAGAAGACCGGTGAATCCGTGGAAGCGGTTCTCGCGGAATGGGCTGGTGTGGATGTCTCGTCGGTGGCCACCGACTCGGAGCCGTCGGCTGTCAGCCCTCAGCCATCGGCTGAAGAGAAGCCGGAAGCCGAGAAGGAACCAAAAGCTGAAGTGGAAGTGATCGAGGCATCACCGCCTGAGGCCGACGAATCGGCCGACGAGAGCCGAGACGCACCGGCGGTGCGGGGCGGGTATCCGCGGTGGCTTGCTGCCGCGTTCGTGCTGATTCCGCTCCTGGCCGTCGTGTACATACTTGTTGCACCAAACGGTCCCGACTGTGGGACCGCAGGCCAACTTCTGGTTGACCCGGTCACCGGCGAATCGGTCAACTGCGACGGGACCGAATACGGTGTGAGCGCCGTCGACTTCTTCGCTCAGGGTGGTGCCCTCTATGCCCAATGCGCTGCCTGCCACGGCAGCGACGGATTCGGTGGCGCCGGCCCGGCGTTCTCTGCCGGCGCGGTACTCGCAACGTTCCCTGCCGGTTCGTGCAGCGAGCAGATCGAGTGGGTTCGAGTTGGTACCGCTGGATGGCCCGACCCAACATACGGGGCATCGGACAAACCGGTCGGCGGTTTCGGCCTGATGCCGTCGTTCGGACAGCTGACAGACGAGCAGCTTGCGTCGGTCAGCCTGTTTGAACGTGTTCAGTTCGGTGGCCAACCGGTCGAAGAAGCGTTGGTCGACTGTGGACTCGTCGAAGGTGACGGCGAGAGCAGCGAGGCAGCCGGTTCCTGACCGACCTTTCAGCCACAGCACCAAGTACGCTCGGCTCCATGGCAAAGACTGTTCTGGTCGTTGGTGGTGGTCCGGGTGGATCCTCGGCGGCGTACTGGCTCGCCCGCGACGGGGTTGATGTCCACCTTGTCGAAAAGAAGTGTTACCCGCGCGAGAAGGCCTGTGGCGACGGGTTGACGCCGAGAGCCGTCAAGCAGTTGCTCGACATGGGATTCAACTTCGACGGTTTCGACCTCCACCGTGTTGATGGGCTCAGGGCATACGCAGGTGACCTCAAGATCGAGATGCCGTGGCCGGACCACTCCGTGTACCCCGACTGGGGTGCAACGATACGCCGCGCCGACCTCGACGGCATCGTCGCCGGGATGGCTGAGCAGCAAGGGGCCGTTGTCGAGCAGGGCACCACAGCAACACCGATCGTTGAGAACGACAGGGTCGTCGGGGTTCAACTGACAAACGGTGACGGCGAACGAACCGTTCAACCTGACCTTGTGATCATTGCCGATGGATCCAACTCGCGCTTCGGCAGAGGGGTTGGCGCCGCGAGACGCAAGGATTTCCCGTTCGGTCTGGCGGTGCGGGCCTACTACGAAAGCCCGAACTCGGATGACTCGTTCATCGAGAGTCAGCTCGACATCAGGGACAAGGAGGGCAGAGCGATGCCCGGGTACGGCTGGGTGTTTCCGCTCGGCGATGGTGAGATCAACGTCGGAGCAGGTCTCGTGTCGACGTTCAAGGGTTGGAAGGATGTCAATACGAGCAAGATCCTTGATGCCTATGTGGCCGCTCTTCCGGAGCACTGGAAGGTCGTCGAAACCACGCGCCACACGAAACCCATTGGCGGCAAACTCCCCATGTCGTTGTCGGTAGGACCCAAGGTCGGGCGCAACTGGGTCCTCGTCGGAGACGCTTCCGGCGCAGTGAACCCGTTCAACGGCGAAGGCATCGACTACGCCTACGAAACGGGACGTATGGCCGCCTTCTACATCGCGGAGGCAGCCTCAGGAGTTGACTCGTCACTTGCAGGGTATGCCCAGGAGCTCGAGGAGACGTACGGCGACTATCACCGTGTCGCCAGAGTCTTCGTCAGGGCCATCGGGAATCCCGCGATCATGCGCTCCCTGACCACGGTCGGTCTGCGCTCGAGACCGCTCATGGAGTGGACCCTCAAAGTGATGGCAAACCTCCTAGACCCGGACGAGGCCAAGATGACCGAACACATCTACAAGGCGATCGAGCGCGTCGTGAACATCGGGAACTGACAGGCGTCAGTCGTAATACGTAATACGTAATACGTATTACGTATTACGTATTACGTACTCGCGAAGCGTCGCTTCCGTGATGATTCCTTCG
>CAZWMX010000009.1:0-11588 GCA_964635205.1 uncultured Acidimicrobiaceae bacterium
ATCGATCCGCCTCGAGAGTTCCACGCACTCCGTTCTCGAATTCAACGAGTGCGCCAACGTAGTCTTCGTTCGTCACCGACCCTGTGGGGTCGTCCGGTGATCCTCGGTCGTAGTGCGTTCCCTCGCCTGGCGTGGGCAGTGGCCGCTCCTTGACGAAGATATTCCTTGCGGACACCACTCGTTTGATCGGGCCGGCGAGATGCAACGCCATGTCCACAGTGTGGGACATGATGTCGGTGAGTGCTCCGTACCCAGCCTCATCCTGAAGGAACCTCCACGAGAGCACACCCAGCCTGTCTCTACCGTACATAGAAAAGAACCGCCCGCGGTAGTGCGTCAAATCGCCCAGCCTGCCATCATCGATCAGCTGTTTGGTGTATTGCACCATCGGAGCCCAGCGATAGTTGTATCCGCAGCCTGTGATCACACCGGCGTCTCGCGCCGCACGCTCGATTGCGGCGGTCTCGGCAGGGTTGACTCCCACGGGCTTCTCACAGAATATGTGCTTACCAGCAGCACCTGCTGCCTCCGCGATCTCCTGATGCATTGCCGTGGGAGCCGTGATGTCGATGACGTCAATGTCTGGTCTGGCGACCAGATCACGCCAGTCGACTGTACCGATTTCGTACCCGAAGTTGTCCATTGCGAGCTTCACGCGTTCAGCAACACTGTCCGCGACACCCACAAGCCGCGGGAACACACCTTCGTCTGGGAAGTAGGTTGGGATAGCTCGGTAGGACCGTGAGTGGGTCTGACCCATCCATCCGAACCCGACGAGCCCGATTCGGATTTCCTTTGTCATTGAGTCGCGCTCCTTCGCTCCCGTAAGCGCTCAACTACGTTCGTATTCACCAGGTGGTGAGGATCGCGCCCGTCGAGAACACGCGCAACTTCGGCAACAGCGGTTGCGAAGATCCGCCGCTTTCCAGCAAGGGTCCCTGATGCGACGTGGGGGGTGACAACTATGCGATCGTGGTGCAGCAGCGGATGATCGGCCGGAAGCGGCTCGGGATCGGTCACGTCGAGACCTGCCCCGAACAGGTGCCCTTCCGTGATCGCTGCGAGCAGAGCATCCTGGTCGACGACACCGCCCCGTGATGTGTTGATCAACACGGCACCGGGCTTCATCGACGCCAGGGCCTCAACATCGAACAGGTGACGAGTCGCTTCGGTGAGCGGCACATGAATTGACACGCTGTCCGACTGCTTCAGCAGCTCCTCGAAACCATCGGCACGCTGCACGTCGAATGCGTCAGCATCGAGGTTTGGGTCGTACGCGACGACGTGCATGTCCATAGCGGCAGCTGCTCTGGCCACTCTGCGCGAGATACGACCGTATCCAACGAGTCCGAGCGTCGTGCCGGCGAGTTCGATCGCTTCATGCCGAGCGTACAGGTCGTCCTCGCCGGCTCTGAGCCGTGACGCTGACCGTTTCAGGGACTTTGCAACTGCGAGAATGAGTGCAACCGCATGCTCGGCGGTCGAGACCGTCGGCCCGTCGGGTGCGTTACAAACGGCGATACAGCGATCTGTCGCTGCGCCCAGGTCAACTGTCTCGACCCCGATGCCGGTTCGTGCGACGACTCTGAGTCCAGGCGCCCGATCGAACACGGACCCTGAGTATCGCCCAGTCGAAGCGATGACACCAAGGGCCGGGGAGATCCCCGCGAAAGAGTCGCCGGAGCCATCTGGCCCGATCACATCGAAAGAGTCGTCGATGAGGTCGGCGAGTCGCGGATGGACCTCACGCTCGAACCACACATATCGCATCTCACGAACCACCCGGCGTCTCCCACGAGGTAGGAAGGAATCAGGTTACCAGATTGTTGGTGGAACGTTCCAACGGTTCGAGGAGGATGCGCAGCGTGCGAGTCGCCTGTCGGTTTCGAAACCAGTTGACAGGCCGGCACTCCGACGGCTATATTGCGCGGACTTGGAACGTTCCAATTTCGATCCGATGGTCGACGGGGAAATATCCAGGTGGGAGTCGACCGATCGGCTTCCGGCAAAAGGCGTTGACAATACACGCCGCGACGAGGAGAACCACACCCATGAAACACATACGAGTGTTTGCACTCATGCTTGTCATACTGCTCGTTGCCGCCGCATGCAGCAGTGGCGACGGCGATGGCGGTGATGCCGGTGACGACACCACGACCACCGTTGAGGACGTTGATCTCGGTCAGGGCGCCGACCTGACCTTCTATATGGTGACGCACGCCGATGACGGTACCTTCTGGTCGGTCGTCAAGCGAGGCGCTGAAGACGCAGCGAAGGCTGTGGGGGCAACCCTGGTGTGGAGCCCGTCGTTCAACGACCCGGAGAAACAGGTTCAGGACATCGAAGCCGCGATTGCTGCTGGTGCAGATGGACTGGGCGTATCGTTGGCAAGCCCTGAAGCGGTCGGTCCTGCCGCCAAGGCGGCAGCCGATGCGGGGATTCCCCTGTACACGATCAACTCCGGTGTGAACCAGTACAAGGGGCTCGGCGCCACGACGCACATCGGCCAAACTGAGATCGTCGCGGGCAACGGCGCCGGCGAGTTCTTCAATTCGCTCGGCACGTCCACGGTGTTGTGTGCTCGACAGGAGCAAGGCAACATCGGTCTCGAGGAACGCTGCCAGGGCCTTGGTGAGACGTTCACCGGCACAGTGATCTCGGAGTTCGTCGGTGAAGATGGCGATCCGACCGGCCAGGAGGCCACCATCTCTGCGCTGCTCCAGGCCAACCCTGACATCGACGGTATTCTGGGAACAGGACCGAACGTTGCCGTACGTGCGGTCAGTGCTTGTGAGACGGCAGGCCGAGACTGTTCCATCGGTGGCTTCGACATATCGGGCGACATCATCGCGGCGATCGAAGTCGGAGACATCGACTTCACGGTCGATCAGCAGCAGTACCTACAGGGCTATCTGCCGATCATCCTGATGTACCTCGAGGTCACGAACCTCAACACGGCCGGTGGCGGCCTTCCGATCCTCACGGGTCCCGGCTTCGTCACCACTGCAAACGTCGGCGAGGTGAAGGATCTGGTTGACGCCGGCACACGCTAGGTGATAGGGACGGAAGCGATACGCAATCGGGGGTCGGGACGGTCTAGTCTCGACCCCCGATTGCATATGAACGACGAGATATCCGCGTCGAAGAGAGGACGGTCGATGCTCGGGCAACGAACCGGGGAGGGCACCACGTGAGCACAGAACAAGCCGCAGACGTTCTCGATGCGGACAGCATCGATGAGCGGCTCGCATACAGAGGCCCCGTTCAGCGACTTCTGACACGACCTGAGATCGGCGCGCTTGTAGGCGCCGCGGTCATCTGGGTGTATTTCTGGTCCGTGAGCGACGTGTTCGGAACCGCCGCCGGCACCGCGAACTACCTCGACGTATCAGCCACTCTCGGCATCATGGCGGTCGCCGTGTCCATGCTCATGATCGGCGGCGAATTCGACCTTTCGGCTGGAGCCATGACTGGAGCCACAGGCATCCTCGTCATATTGCTCGTGATACCTCCGGGCGAGTTCGGTGGCGCGGGACTCTCCTTATGGATCGCGATCCCGATCGTTCTGGCCTTCGCATTGTCCATCGGATGGTTCAACGGAACCGTCGTTGAGAGGACGGGGCTACCGAGCTTCATCGTGACCCTTGCCACGTTCTTCGTGCTGATCGGTGCAAAACTCGGATTCGCCAAGCTGTTCACGTCCAAAGTGATCGTTGAGGGACTCAACGAGGGCTCAGGATATGCCTTCTGGTCCAAGATCTTCGGCTCCGTATGGGTCCGAAACGACCACATACTCGACACACGCGACACTGTGTATGCCGTTCTGCTGATCGTCGGCGCCGCCTCTGTTGTGTATGGCCTCCTCGAGTTGTCCTACAAACGAAAGGAATCCTCGAATCTTGTCGGCGGGATCGTCGCTCTCCTCGGGATCGCCGGAGCTCTCGGAGGACTGCTCGGGCTCGTCTCTGGTGACGACACTGCGCAGAACTGGCTCTATGGGGCGATCGTGGGTGCAGGCCTCATCCTTGCATCGCTCGGCATCGGGGTTTGGCGATTCGACAAGGTCGTCGACCGAGGTTCGTTCTCGTTGACGACTCGATCCGTGCGCAACATCGCCATCGGTCTCGCCGCACTGGCAGTCGGCAGCGTGGTCGCCCTCACCGTTGATTCCAGCTCGGAGGATATCGTGGGCTTCCTGCTCACCGTACAGGGCCTCAGGGCGCTCGTCTTCGTCGTGGGCGCCCTGGCGGGCGTCGCACTGCCCGTGATGATCGCTCGTGGTTCGTCAAGAGATTCTCCCATCACCCAGTTCGTCCTGATGACGGGTACCTCGTTGATCATCGCCGGTCTCGCGTTCTTGATCCAGAGCGAGGCTACGTCTCGCAAGTTCCGAGCCGAGTTCTTCGCGGTGCTTCTGCTGCTGGCCGTCGCGGTGTTCATTGCAGGCCTCATGCGCCTGATGTTTGTCGCTCGGACCGGTCCAGACCGCTCAGCCGATTGGCTCGGCCGAATCATGGTCGGTGTCGGCGTGGCGCTTGTCGTACTTTCGGTCGTTGTCCGTTTGCTCTTTATGACGACAGACGAAGCCGAAGCGACACGAGCGGTATTCAGCTACCGCATCTCGATCCTGTGGTTCCTCGGGTTCGCCGTGGTCGCAAGCCTTGTCTTGATGCGGACCAAGTTCGGCAACTGGACCTTTGCGGTCGGCGGTAACAAGAAAGCTGCACGCGAGGTGGGTGTCCCGGCAGCACGCACGAAGACGATCCTGTTCATGACGGTCTCCGTTGCCGCGTTCATTGTCGGCATGCTGATCGCCTTCCGGCTCAACTCAGTGCAGGCAAACGTGGGAGACGGGCAGGAATTCTTCTACATCATCGCTGCCGTGGTCGGTGGCAACCTGCTCATGGGCGGATACGGATCGGCGGCGGGTGGTGCCCTGGGTGCGCTCATCATGGCAATGTCGTTCCAGGGAATCCCGTTCGCCGGCTGGAACTCAGACTGGCGCTTCCTCTTCGTCGGTGCGATCCTGCTGCTGGCTGTCCTCGTCAACAACTTCGTACGCAGAAAAGCTGAGGAGGCACGATGACCGCACCGCTGCTCGAGATGAAGAACATCTCGAAATTCTACGGCAACATCAACGCGCTCGAGGGAATCACTACGTACGTCAACGCGGGCGAGGTGACCTGCGTCCTTGGAGACAACGGCGCAGGCAAGTCGACCTTCATCAAGATTCTCGCCGGTGCACACCAACAGAGCGAAGGGCAGTTGTTCGTTGAGGGAGAAGAGGTGCTCTTCGACTCGCCGCGTGACGCCCTCGAGCTCGGCATCGCGACCGTATACCAGGACCTCGCGGTGGTGCCACTCATGTCGGTGTGGAGGAACTTCTTCCTGGGGGCTGAACCTACGAAGGGCATCGGCCCGATCAGGTGGATCGACAGGGAGAAGGCGTCGCGCATCGCCAAAGAAGAGATGGGCAGGATGGGTATCGACATTCGCGATACTGAACAGCCGGTCGGGACGCTGTCAGGTGGGGAGCGACAATCGGTTGCCATTGCGCGCGCAACGTACTTCGGCGCCAAGGTCCTCATTCTCGACGAGCCGACGTCGGCGCTCGGCGTCAGGCAGTCAGGAATGGTCCTCAAGTACATCATTGAGGCGAAGAACCGTGGGCTGGGCGTGATCTTCATCACGCACAACCCGAACCATGCGTTCCCTGTAGGAGATCGATTCCTGATCCTGAATCGTGGACGGTCGATGGGCGACTTCCGCAAGGAGGAGATCTCGAGAGATGAGTTGATCATGATGATGGCCGGTGGCGCCGAACTCGAGGAGCTCACTCGGGAACTCGAAAAGGCCGGTACGGCCGATGAGCAGATGGCCCACGTCGCAGAAGAGTTCGCTGGAGAGCTGGAGGAGCTTGAAGAGCGAGCGGAGGGAGCCGACTGATCCTGTGCGGTTGTGGCTCACTGGAGGCACCGGATTTGTCGGGAGCAACCTTGTTCGGGCCGGCGTAGAAGCCGGAGCGGAGGTGCTGACCACCACCCACACCTTCACACCACCTGCGGATGCCGATTATCGAGCGGAACGGGTTGACATGACAGACGGCGCCGCCCTGATGGCGAGCATCGATAGCTTCAAGCCGGATGTTGTCGTACATTGTGCGATTCTCAACGACCCGGAACGGATGATCGCTGATCGCAGAGTCGCCTGGGATTCGTATGTGACTGCCACGGGTGTCGCCGCCGATGTTGCCCGTCGTGTTGGGGCCAGTTTCGTGCTGGTGTCGACCGACTGGGTGTTCGACGGAACCCAGGCCGGGGCCGATGAGGAAACACCGCCGAACCCGATCAACCAATACGGAGTGCTGAAAATGGCAGCCGAGATCGTGACGGTTGAGCGGGGCGGTGCGGTTGCAAGGGTATCGGGCGTCATTGGGGTTCATAGAGCTCGACCCGGCGCGCCTCGATCACAGGATCCTGGATTCGGCTACTTCGTCGCGTCCCTCGTCGACAAAGTGATAGTTGGCAGAGAATTCACGGTTTGGGAATCTGATGCCATCAACATGGTCGCAACGCCCTCACTTGCCAGCGAGAGCGCGACGATGATCCTCGACATTGCGCAGCGAGGTCTCACGGGGGTGTTCCATTGCTGTGGAGCAGATGCGGTTGGCCGCTTGGAGCTTGCGTACCTCACGTGTGATGTATTCGGCCTCGACGAAACATTGGTCAGATCGGGGCCTCCACCGCCGAACACCTTTTCAGGCACCGGGATCCCGTACGACACGAGCATCACGGCACCCCGCACGTCGGCCCTCCTGGAGCGCAGGCCAACGCCGGTTCGCTCGCTCCTCGAGCGGTTCCGGGAAGAGTACGAGAGCAGTGTTACGTAGTGCGAACCCCTTTGGCATTGCACTCGTTGTCGCTGTTGTGTTGGCGGCGTGTGGGCAACAGCGTCCGGTCATCGCACCGAGCGACATCGGAGACTCAGTCGTGCGGATCGCAGGAACAGCATGCCTCAAACCGATCCTCGCAACAGGCTTCGTGGTCGACAAAGGGGTCGTCGTGACCGTCGCCCACGGTGTCGCCGGCGTTGAGGATGATTTACGTGTCATCGACACATCCGGGACCAGCTATGCCGCAGGAATCATTGCCTTCGACGATCAGCTCGACATAGCGGTCATGTCGGTGGATGGATTCAGCGGCACTGCGATTCACTCAGCAAGCACGGAGCCAGGGGAGTCGGGCGTGATCACCGCGATGAGTCCTGACTCGGGGATCGATCTCATAGACTACGAGGTCCTGAGGATCGTCAACGCTCGCAGCGGTGACATCTACGACAAGGGACTCGTCGAACGAAAGGCTATCGACATACGAACGACTGCTGAGCGGGGTACTTCGGGCGCACCTCTCCTCAACGACGCGGGCGACTACGTCGGTATGGTGTTCGCTATCAGCAGGGACCGTGACGATGGTGTCTACGCCCTCGCCGCGTCCGAGATCGTCGACTACTTGGCTTCGCTGCCCACCGGCCCACTCTCAGACCGGGGGCGATGCCGGTGAGGTGGCCGAATGGCAAGAGCATGATCGATGGCCGACGATCACATCAACGTTTCGCAATGAGTCCGAAGTCACACTACTAGGAGAACACACATGCAGGAGCTCACATTCATCATCGGTCCCGACCGTCCCGCAGCCGAATTGTGGGAGGCGATAGGAAACTCAGGGGTTGCGATGGAGGCCTCGTGCACCTATCCAAGCATCGACGGTCGTAATGTTCGCATCGTCGTCACCGACGACGATGCTCAGCCAACCCGTAGTGCGGCGGTTGACGCCGGCTTCGGCGCCATTGATCAGCATGAGGTGCTCATAGCCAACATCGACGTGAGACCGGGTGGTCTTGGCGACCTCGCACGCAAAGTCGCGGACTCGGGTACAAAGGTACACATCCTCTACATGGCGACCGGTAACCGTGTCGTTGTCGGCGCGGACGACCTCGAAACGGCGGCAGAAGCGCTCGGCATCTGATCATGCGCCCTCTTTCAGTCGACCAGGACGCTGAACAGGCTCTCCCTCTGACGCATGAACTTTGCCCTGATACCGGAGGGGTCGGCCATGACTGATTTCTTCACGGAGGTTGCTCTGCCTGTTGCCTTCGCCGGCACCGACCCGGGCGATGGGCTCGGGTTTCGCGTCTATGACCCTGACCGCATCGTCGCCGGCCGACGAATGGAGGATCACCTGAGGATAGCGGTGTGCTACTGGCACAGCTTCAATTGGCCCGGCAACGACGTCTTTGGCGACGGCACCTTTGAACGTCCGTGGCTTCGACCGGGCAACGATCCAATCGCTGCGGCATGTGCCAAGCAGGACGCTGCGTTCGAGTTCTTCGACAAGCTTGGCACGCCGTTCTATTGCTTCCACGATATTGACATGGCCCCTGCTGGTGCGAGCTTGGCGGAGTCGCGCTCCAATCTCGACATCCTGGTTGATCGAGCATTGGAGAAGCAGGAAGCGACTGGTGTGAAGCTCTTGTGGGGAACAGCGAACCTGTTTTCTCATCCAAGATTCGCCGCCGGCGCAGCAACGAACCCTGATCCTGAGGTATTCGCGTACGCAGCGGCCCAGGTTCGAGATGCCTTGCATGCGACTCATCGACTCGGTGGCGAGAACTATGTGCTGTGGGGCGGCCGTGAGGGCTACGAGACCCTGCTCAACACCGAGATGAGGCGCGAGAGCGATCAACTCGCGCGGTTCCTCGAGCTCGTCGCTGATCACAAGAGAGACATTGGCTTCACAGGCGCTCTGCTCATCGAGCCGAAGCCCCAAGAGCCAACGAAGCACCAATACGACTATGACTGCGCAACCGTGCATGGATTCCTCGAGAGATATGACCTGGTCGAGGAGTACAAGGTGAACATCGAAGTGAACCACGCGACTCTCGCGGGCCACTCCTTCCATCATGAAGTGGCCTACAGCATCGACAACGGCATCTTTGGTAGCGTCGATGCGAATCGCGGTGATCCACAGAACGGTTGGGATACCGACCAGTTCCCGAACTCGGTCGATGAGCTCTCACTGGGGCTGTTCGAGATTCTTCGTGGTGGAGGCTTCACTTCCGGGGGGTTCAACTTCGACACGAAGCTTCGCCGCCAGAGCATGGACCGGACCGACTTGTTCCACGCTCACATCGGCGGGATCGACACTCTCGCCCGATCGCTGCTTGTTGCGAGCGCGCTCATCGAGAATGGTGTCCTGGATGAGGCGCGAAACGACCGGTACTCCGACTGGGACGGTGCCCTTGGTCGCAAGATCTTCTCGCAAGACGTAGATCTGAATTCGATCGCAGACGAGGCCACGGCGAGCGGTCTGGACCCGAACCCGGTGTCCGGTCGGCAGGAGCTGCTCGAGAACGAGGTCAACAAGGTCATCTGGACCACCTCATGAGAGAGCGCTTGGCCGTGACATGAATCTCGTGGCCGGCGTCGATTCGTCAACCCAGTCGACGAAGGTCGAGATCCGGGAGATCGAAACAGGAAACCTCATTGCGACCGGACGCGCCGGGCATCCGTCGGTTCATCCACCGGTCAGTGAGCAAGATCCTGATAGCTGGTGGGATGCCCTCGTGGACGCTCTGTCCCAGGTGTCGGACCACCTCGGCGAGGTTCAGGCAGTTTCGGTGGTGGCGCAGCAACACGGGCTGGTGTGCCTCGATGCCGATGGTGACCCCATACGCCCTGCGAAGCTCTGGAACGACACGACCTCAGCGTCCCAGGCGCGAGCGCTTGTAGAGCGTCTTGGTGCCGACGTATGGGCGCAACGGTGCGGTCTGGTGCCTGTTTCGTCGATCACGATCACAAAGCTCGCATGGTTGGTGGACAACGAGCCGCATGTGGTCGCCGGCGCCGATGCGTTCATGTTGCCTCACGATTTTCTCACGTTTCGGCTCTCCGGTCAGCCGGTCACGGATAGAGGTGACGCCTCAGGGACGGGTTGGTGGTCCCCGGTCAGCGAGGACTACGAACCGGAGCTCTTGGGGCTTGTTGTGGAGGATCCACAAGGCTTGATCGAGCGTCTGCCGAGGGTGCTCGGACCAAAGGAATCAGCCGGGGTTGTTGCGGCGGAAGCGGCAGCCGTGACGGGCCTGACAGCGGGGATCCCCGTTGCGTGCGGCACTGGGGACAACATGGGGTCAGCGTACGCTCTGGGCCTCGAACCGGGAGACATTGTAATGTCGCTCGGTACGTCGGGCACGGTCTTCGCGGTAACCGAACATGCGATTACTGATCCGAGTGGCATCGTTGCCGGCTTCGCCGACGCGACCGGGCGGTACCTTCCGCTGGTTGCGACGCTGAATGCCACGGGAGTAACGGACACGGTTGCGCGTTGGCTAGGAGCTGACAGAGCGGAACTCGCCGAGCTTGCCCTTCAAGCTTTGCCGGATCCGAGCCTTGTTCTCAAGCCATACTTTGACGGAGAGCGAACCCCCAATCTGCCGGACGCGAGGGGGTCATTCTTCGGGCTCGGCAATGAGACCACGCGTGGCGACATCGCCGCGGCTGCGCACATCGGCGTTGTATGCGGGCTCATGTATGGCATTGACGCTCTTGCCTCGAGTGGTGTGAACACGACAGGTCGGCTCCATCTCACCGGCGGCGGTGCTCGTTCAGTTGCGTTCCAGCAATGGGTCGCCGATATCTGGGGCCGAAGATTGGCGGTTCACGTCGATGATGAATCCGCCGCCGCAGGTGCATGCAAACAGGCTGTGGTCGCCGCTACCGGTATCGAAGCAGCTTGGCGACTCACTCCGGATCTTGTGGCTGATCCAAGACCCGGCGTTGACGGTGGTCTGTACCGCGATGTGTATGACCGCATCGGTTCGTGATCACCCTTTGAGGGTCGACTGCTGACTGGCTCGATTGGCTCGTGCGGTACGTTGTATGCGAGGAGGATGAGATGTCCAGAGTCCGATGGGGGATTCTCAGCACAGCCGATGTTGGGATGAGCAAGGTGACTCCCGCCATTCAGCGTGCTGAGAACTGTGAGGTGGTGGCCATTGCGTCTCGCGATAGGGCGCGGGCGGCTGCCGCTGCCGCTGAACTGGGGATACCCGCTGCATATGGGAGCTACGAGGACCTGCTGGCGGCGAACGACATTGATGCCGTCTACATTCCTCTTCCCAACGACATGCACGCCGAGTGGGTCGTCAAAGCTGCATCGGCAGGCAAGCACGTGCTTTGTGAGAAGCCGCTGGCGATGTCCGTCGCCCAGGCCACCGAGATGGCCCGCGTGTGCCGGGACGCCGGCGTGAAGCTCCAGGAGGCCTTCATGTACCGCCACCACCCGCAATGGGTGGAAGCCGTTCGGCTGTTGAGGGCGGGCAGGATCGGCGATCTCATAGCCGTGCAGAGCTGGTTCAGCTTCTACAACGACGATCCGATGAACATCCGTAATCGTTCCGAGAACGGCGGGGGAGCGATCATGGATATCGGCTGCTACAACATCAATGTGGCACGGATGCTGTTCGGAGCTGAGCCGGTGCGGATCGAGTCGGTGATCCGTCGCGATACTGGAATGGGGATAGACATCGTG
>CAZWMX010000009.1:11688-30523 GCA_964635205.1 uncultured Acidimicrobiaceae bacterium
GGTGCGGATCGAGTCGGTGATCCGTCGCGATACTGGAATGGGGATAGACATCGTGAGCTCGGCGGTCCTCGGATTTCCCTGTGGCGGCCAATCCACGTTCACGTGCTCGACGCGAGCGGACGACGACCAACGGGTTCACATTGTCGGTACTGCGGGCCGAATCAGATTTGAGGTCCCGTTCAACCCGCCACCGGACCGCGAAACGAGAATCTTCGTGACGGTGGGCGGCGACACAGCGGCGGCGACCGCCACGGAGACGATCGTGTTCCCTGCCGTGGATCAACACACAGTCCAGGCCAAGCTGTTTGCCCAGGCCGTTCTCGATGACACGCCGGTTCCCGTCCCGATTTCAGATGCAGTCGCCAACATGCGTGTCATCGAAGGCATCCTGGCTACGAGTCCGATGCTGTAACGTCTCGGAACTGATGCCGGCAAGGAACACGCGACATGACCGAAGGTGATGGGGGCTTCCTCGTCGATGAAGACGATATCGCGGAGCCCTGGCGACGCATTGTCGGATTCGTCGTCGACTGGATGATTCTGGTCATGGTCGCCCTGGTCATCATTTCGGCACTCGGGATCGATCTCGGCGACCGAGATGCTCTGCGGTTGCCCACCTCGGCCAGGCTCGTTCAGGGGCTCGTTGGGGCGGCCTACTACATCGGATTCACCGTGTCGCGCGGCCAGACGCCCGGTAAGATGCTGATCGGTACCAGGGTGGTGATGGAACGAACCGCGCGGATTCCCGGTCTTGGCCCCTCAGCGCTGCGCTGGGCGGTGCCAGGCGTTTTCGTGTTCCTGCCGGGAGTCAGCATCATCTCGGCGGTCATCTACGGATGGCTGCTCTTCGACACGCTTCGTCGGGGGCTGCACGACAAGGCAGCGAAGACGGTGGTGGTACGTGCGCGTTGACTCGGTTCGCGTCGCCGTCGTTCTCCTACTTTTCAGCGTGGTGTTGGCTGCCTGCGCAACATCTCGTCCCCCGAATTCATCGGAATCGGCGACGGTGGATGTGATCCTCACCGATCTTCGCAATCCGCGTGGCGTCGTCGTGGATGCCGAAGGCGGGGTTCTGGTGGCGGAGGCCGGGCTGGGTGATGACGCCGCCGATGTGACACAACGCACGGGAAGGCTCACCAGGTTCATCGATCGCAACAACGATGGCGATTTTGGAGATCCGGGAGAAATCGAGCGGTGGTTCGAGCATCTCGCGAGCTACAACGCGATGAATGTCTATGCGACGGGCCGAGACGAGGTGAGCGGACCGAGCGACGTCGCACTGCACGTTGACGGGCGCGTCTTCCTCTCAGTGGACGGTGGCTTCGACGAGTTCGCTCTGCTCGAGATCAACCCTGGCGGGTCGATCGGTCGCAATCTCTCTGGCCGAAGCAACATGACAGGGATCGCACTTGCCCTGAGTGGGCGCACCATCTTTGCAACGGAGAGCACGCTCAACCAGCTCATCGAGGTCTCGCTTGAGAGCGGTGAACGACGTGAAATCGTTGTCTTCCCACCGCTCGAAAGCGGACAGCAGGCCGTGCCTGCGGGTCTCGCCGTTGATCCTCGCAACGGAGATGTCCTGGTCGCGCTCTTCTCGGGTGTCGCGCAGGCCGAGGACGGCAGTTTCGTCCCATTTGTTGTCGGCGACGCCAAGGTGGTACGGGTTGACCCGGAAACCGGTAGCGTCGTCGATGAGATCATCGGCCTCACCACCGCCGTGGACGTTGCCATCGACGGGTTCGGTGCTGTCTTCGTCGTCGAGATGGCGACCGACTACGCGGAGTTGTTCGACGGTGGCGTCGATCTGGAAGACCGCAATGCCCCTCCCCGGCACGGCGGCTACCTCAGATTCAGCGGCAAGGTCACAGTGTATCCCCAAGACGGCAGCCCGCCCCGCGTCCTCGCGGGGGGACTCGACGCTCCCACCAACATCACCTTGGCGGACGATGGCGACCTCTATGTGTCAACGGGCCAGGGTACCCCTGCAAGACCCATCCCCGGGCCGGATGGGCCAACGGTGATCGTCGGGCAAGTGCTGCGTATCACTGGGTTCTGAGGGGCGGTCGTCCCGTGTGCAGCGACCGATTGCGTGCCATTCGTGTGCATCATGTGAACGTTCACTTGCAATCATGTAAACGTTCATCCTAAGGTCATGATCGATCGGGTATTGGCGACAAGGAAGGCTGGGGATCCAGGTGCGGGCCGACTTCTCGGACTCGCTGAGGCTCTCTCGTTTTCTCGTCGTCTCCAAGGGTATAGGGTATGAGGAGTGGCATTATGAAGAGGAATAGGAGTTACACATGAAGCGGAGAAAGACGCGTTTCCCAGCGTTGATTCTCATGGGGATCGTATTCGCAATGGTCGCGGCTGCTTGCTCGAGCGCCGAAACAACCCCGCCCGAGACGGTTATCGTCGAGGTACCAGGCGAGACGGTTACTTCGATAGTGGAAGTGGAAGTGGAAGTCCCAGTCGGCGGTGAGCTCGTCACGATCGTGGCTCGATGCAAAGCGAACCCTCCCACCGAGGACGGGCGCTGTAACAACCTCTTGGCGGGTGTGGTCGATGCCAATGCCGCGTTAGCGGCTGCTGGCGACAGTCGTCGCGTCGAGGTCAAGACAATCCAGGACAACGCCGATTGGGGCGACTACAAGACCGAGTTCGAGCTGGCCTCGGATGCCGGCGAGGCGCCGGACATCATCGTGTCGGGTCATGAGGACATCGGTACGTGGGCAACGTCCGGCATCATTCAAGACGTGACTGACCTGCTCGGTAACTACCCAGAGTTCGATGACGTCATTGACTCATTGTGGTCGTCCGCTGAACTCAACGGTCGGCGTTACGGCGTCCCACAGGATGCTGAGGCACGACCCATGTACTATCGCAAGGACCTGCTTCTCGAGCTAGGTTGGAGCCAGGCCGACGTCGACAGCTTGCCCGCCAGGCTTGCGAGTGGCGAGTACACGTGGGAGGACATGTTCGACACGGCGGAGGAAGCCGTGAAGGCTGGCGTTGTGAAGAAGGGCAACGGATGGTGGCATCGTCCGAAGAACGGTCCCGACTTCCTGTACTACTACTACTCGGCCGGTGGCGACCTTCTCGACGAGAGCGGCGCCTTGATCTACGACAAAGCAGCGGCGCTCAAGGTCTACGAGATCGTGGGCGACGCCGTCGCCAGGGACATACTGGTCGACACACGTCTTGATGGTGACTGGACGAACTGGAATACGGGTGTTGCGACAGGAGACGTTCTCTTCTGGTTCGGCGGTTCCTGGCAGTGGGCGGACTGGGCTGAGAACTTCGTCAAGGATCTCGGTGGTGAAGAGTATCTCTTCGAGAATACCGGATTCGGTCCCATCCCGGCTCTCGCCGCGGGCACCAACAAGCCGACCAGCTTGACGCATCCACTCATCTACATGGTGAGTTCGGCAACGGAGAACGTTGATCTCGCCCTCATGGTCATCTCCAAGGCGACGACCAAGGAGCTCAACACGACGTATGCGGTGACAAGTGGTCACCTCGGGATCCTGAAGTCGCAAGCGAACTACGAGCCCTATACAAGCGCAGTGTTCCTGAGCGAGGTGGGCAAGATCCTCGAGTTCACGACCTTCCTGCCGAACAGCCCGTTCTTCAGTGCCTGGTCTGAGGGGTACTACCTTGGGATCCAGGCCGTCGAGTCCGGCGACCTGACCCCGGCTGAAGCAGTCGATGTAGTTGTGGCCCAGCTCCAGAACGAGCTAGGCGACAACGTGATAGTCAAGTAACAACCCGGACAGTTGGACGTGGGGGAGGGAATGTTCCCTCCCCCACCCCGCCTCTCGGACTTTCGTGGAAGGTGACGCCCGGGTGACCGAAAAGCAGCTTGAGCAACAATCCGAGAGCTTGGCTGGAGCCGCGATAGGCGCACCAAAACGAACACGGAGCTCACTGGGTCGGCGCGCGCGCTCCACGGTGTCCGCCTACGGCTTCTTGTTGTCGGCGATAGCGCTGGTGGTCACTTTCTTCATAATTCCCGGCATTCTCCTCGTCATCCTCAGCTTCACCGACCTCTCGAGCGCCAACTTCACCCAGCCGTGGAACTTCATCGGATTCGCCAACTTCGAACGGCTCTTCAGCGACCCATTCTTCCCCAAGATTCTGCGCAACACCGTCTTTTACGTCTTTACGACGCTGATCCTCTTCAACCTCGGCCTCGCCCTCGTGTTGGCGCTCGTGACGACGAACATTCCGCGACGTCAGGGGTTCTTCTTCCGACTGGTATGGCTGCTACCCCGTCTGACGCCATCGGTCGTGTACATCCTGATGTGGAAGCGGATCGGATCTGGGGAGCCCTTCGGCATCTACAATCAGATCATGCCTGAGTTTCTCGGGGCATCGGGTGGAAACCTCTTTCTCGGGGGGAGCCCATGGGCCTTTGTGATCCTCACCAATGGGTTCGTCGGCGCATCGTTCGGGATGATCATCTTCACATCTGCCCTCATGTCGATCCCGGAGGATCTCATAACGGCTGCCAAAGTCGACGGCGCCGGCACGTGGAGAATCATCCGTGACATCAAGCTTCCCCTGATCAAGTGGCCGCTGCTCTTCATCGCGACATATCAGACGCTGTCGCTACTCACGTCATTCGAGTACATCCTGCTGCTGACCGAGGGCGGGCCCGGCTTGTTCACGACCGAAGTGTGGGCGTTGACGTCGTACAAACGCGCCTTCGCCACCTATTTCGGGAACAGTCAGTGGGCCTTCGGCGCAACATGGGCGGTCGTTCTCGTCACGGTTGCGCTGTTCCTCGCCGTCGTGTACGTGAAGCTCTTCAAGTTCAGCGAGCTCGTCGAAGAACCCAGAATCGAGAACCTGTAGGTCATGACCACCACCCAAGCTGCACCGCAGCGTCGACGTTCCCGCCCACGTCCCATGGCAACGGGGAAGGTGGGTCGCCGCTTTTCGTATGCCTTTCTCATACTCTCGATTGTTCCGATCCTCATCGGTTACACCTGGCTCGTCATCGCCACTCTCTCGACTCGCACCCAGGGCCTCCTGCCCATCAACGCTGAAGGGGGCATCGGCGGCCTGACGCTCAGCAACTGGAAATTCGTCTTTGAAGGCGACATTTGGAATGCCATGTTGAACTCCCTGCTCATCGCGGTGGCGATGGTGATCGGTGTCGGAATCGCTTCGACATCCGGCGGGTATGCCCTATCGCGGTTCAAGTTTCCCGGTCGCAAAGCATTCCTCACGGGAACCCTCGTGTTGCATGCGTTCAAGGCAGAGATGCTGCTCATCGCCATCTTCTTCGTGCTGCGCTGGCTGGGAGCTATCCCTGTCATCGGGGACTACATCGGCTTCAACTCGGTGGGCGGCGTTGCCTTGGTGATGGTCGCTCTCGAACTCCCTCTCGGCATCTGGCTGATGAAGGGTTTCTTCGACAACCTCTCGTGGGACATGGAACGGGCTGCGCTGATCGACGGGGCAGGCCGATTCAGGGTGTGGTGGCAGATCATGCTGCCACAAGTGCGCCCAGGCATCGCGGCACTCGCCCTCTTCACCTTCATCGCGGGTTGGAACGCCTACCTCGTGCCTTTCACCTTCACCATCGGCGCCAAGGTTGCGAACATGCCGGTGTTTCTGAACCAGCTCATCAGCGACACCGCCCCGGTCAACTGGAATCTCGTGGCAGCCGTCGGGATGTTCCAGATGATCCCGTTGATCATCTTCTTCATCTTCACCCAGGAGTTGCTCCTGAATATCTATGCCGGCGGCTCGAAAGGTACGTGATGGCTCACCAAGGACGAGAAGGGTTACCGAAATGAGAGTCGAACTCGACAACCTGAGCAAGTCGTGGGACGGCGTTGTTGGAGCGGACCGCATCACGCTCGACATTCAAGACGGCGACCTTGTGGCGTTTCTTGGCCCCTCAGGGTGCGGGAAGACGACCACGTTGCTGATGGTGGCAGGCATCTACAAGCCCACCGGAGGGACCATCAAGTTCGACGGGCAGGTCGTCAACGAGGTCGCTCCCAAGGATCGTGGCATCGGCATGGTGTTCCAGAGCTACGCGCTCTACCCCCACATGACGGTGTACGGGAACATCAGCTATCCGCTCAGAATCCAGAAGGTGAGCAAGAGTGAGACAAGGGAACGGGTCCAGAAGGTGGCGGACATGATGGGCATCGGGGATCTGTTGGATCGAAAGATCGCTCAGCTCTCAGGCGGTCAGCAACAGCGTGTGTCTCTCGGGCGTGCATTGGTGAAGGAGCCACAGCTCTTGCTCTTCGATGAGCCGCTGTCGAATCTCGACGCCCGTCTCCGACTGACGATGCGTGGAGAGATCAAACGACTCCAGGAAGGTATGGGCATCACCTCGATCTACGTGACCCATGACCAGGTCGAGGCGATGACGATGGCCGACAAGATCGCGGTGATGTCCGACGGTGTCCTCCAGGCGTACGACGTCCCTGAGGATCTCTATGACCACCCGAAGACGCTCTTCGTCGCGGGCTTCGTCGGTAACCCTCCGATGAACTTCTTTGACGTCGAGATCATGGCAACGAACGGTGACTTCCGTGCGAAAAGCGGGGCGATCGACCTCGTACTTCCGTATGACCGCGCGAAGAAGGCGGCAGAACGAGCCAAAGGCAAGGTGGTCATGGGTGTGCGGCCAGAGGACATCTATTTGGTTGACGACTCAGCGCCGCCGGCGCCGGGTCGTACTCTCAGCGCAGACATCGAGGCTGTCGAGCCGCTGGGACGGGAGGACCTCCTGGGAGTGACCATCGACCATGTCCAGATGCGCGTGCTGGTTGACAAGACCAAGGGAGCCAGGGTAGGGGACGCGGTCGACTTGGTCTTCGACCTGAGCAAGGTTCAATTCTTCGATCCGGAGACCGAGCAATCGCTTCTCTGGGCCTGACAGCCAACAGCCTTCGAGGGGGGGATCCCTTCTGACGTCTGGCGTCTGTCCGGCTATCGTGCGTCGAGTCCATGACAAGAGTTCTCACCACAACGATCGGCTCTTTCCCCAAACCGGACTACGTGCCGGTTCGCGACTGGTTCCAGAAGCAATACGTGACCACGTTCGATGCCTTCTACTTCGACAACCGGGATCTCGAGACCCGATTTGCGCTGGCCACGCAGGCTTCGGTGACGGCCCAGGTCAACGCAGGGATCGATGTGCCGACCGACGGTGAGATGCGAAGAGAACACTACATCTTCTATCACCTGCGTCACCTGAGCGGAGTTGATTTCGGCAACCTCCGGCTACGCGAGATCCGCACCGGGGCGTGGGAGCGCGAGGTGCCGACGATCATCGACCGGATCCGTTCCAATGGCAACTTCCTTCCCTACGACTACCAAATCGCACAATCGTATTCGGTACGGCCGATCAAGATCACCGTTCCGGGGCCGATGACCATCGCCGACACCGTCGCAGACGAGCACTACGGTGATCCGCGGCGTCTCGGCCGCGATCTCGCCGACGCCCTCAACGTAGAGATCCGGGCTCTGGCCGAAGCCGGCTGTGGTCACATCCAGGTGGACGAACCGGTATTCGCTCGCAAGACACAAGAAGCGCTGGCATTCGGGATTGAGGACCTCGAACGCTGCTTCGCCGGCGTACCAGCGCACGTGCGACGCACCGTTCACCTCTGCTGTGGGTACCCCCGTCACCTCGATCAGCCGGACGAGGATGTCTACAAGGCCGACCCGGCCGCTTACTTCGAGCTCGCCGAGGCCCTCGACCAGGCAGCGGTTGACGCCATCTCGATAGAAGATGCACACCGCCCTTCCGATTTCCGTTTGCTGGAGCTGTTCGAACAGAGCACGGTCATCCTCGGCCTGGTCGCCATAGCCAAGACGCGCGTCGAATCCGTGGAGGAGATACGAACGCGCCTCCATGAAGCCCTCTCGCACATCGACCGCGAACGTCTCGTCGCAGGCCCAGACTGTGGACTCGGGATGTTGGACCTGGCAACCGCGACATCGAAGCTCGCCAACTTGAGTGCCGCGGCAAAAGCCCTCGATTGATGAGATCGCCGCTTCGGCCGACGCCGCCGTGCCGCTGTACCGCCGGGCGGGTCCAGGGTCATGGGGAGCCGTCCACGAACCGTATCAGGGGCTCGCTCGACGTTCGTCGCACCAGATCGTCGAATCGCAGCACCAGTCCGCTGTTTGGTGAGCTGAAGGCGCCGTGGACCGAGATGTAGACTCGATCCTCAGCGTCGATGAGCAGAGCGGTTGGAAACGGCATGTCCTGCACCAACACCCGACCTGTGGTCCAGCCATCACCTTGCGGCTCGAGACGTATCAACCGCCCCGTCTTGCCGCGATACGGGTCACTCGTTTCCGTGCCGTCGATGAACTCGAGCACGTACAGACGCCCGACCGTGTCAAACGCCAGGTCGATGGGGGTGGTCAGGTTGTCGGCTGCCACTTCGAAGGCGCCGTCGGGGTAGAGGCGTAGAACCGCGCCATCTCCCGTCCCGTGCGGCAGTTGACTGAATGAGGCCACATAGACCAGGCCGTCCGGTCCCCGGGCGATGCCGGTCAGCACTTCGTGCCCAATCACATCGGAGAACACTTGGATGTCACCATCGAGCCCGGCCGCCAATACCCGACCGGTTGCTCCGTCTGTGACGAGCAAGCGCCTGTTCGCAGGGTCGGGGATCATGGCGAAGGGGTTGGAGATGATGTCGATCTCTTCGAAGAAGTCGGGCTGTGCCGTTTCAATCGCAAAGGCCAGGAAGTCGGCCACGACCTCTGGCGGGGTTGTGGGGTCGGTGATCCTGAGGAGATTGCGGGCCAGGCGCCCCTGGCCCTCGCCCGTGAGCAGATAGAGGTCTCCGTCCATCTCGGCCACATCGGCGGGGCCCGTCGTGACCCCGGTGACGTTGTAGAAGACGTGGGGAAGCTGGTCGATGATTCGCTCGCGGACTCCAGCGGTGTCCACACAGCTGACCGACCCCGTGTAGGCCGGATTCGACGTGGGGCCTTCTCTCACCACCTGGCCCTCAGCCAGCCGGCCCGCTTCGGCCGCACACAGGGTGCCATCGGACAGGATCCATAGGCCCCGGGGTTCGTTCAGTCCGTCCAGGACAACTTCATAGTCCGAATTCGCGGATGCGCAAGCGCTTGCCACTGACAGCAGCACGAGAACCCACCCGATGCTCCGGGTGCGCCGCGCGCTCATGCGTGATCAGTCATCGTCTCGTTCGGATAGGTGATAGGTCAACCGCCGTCCGCTCTTGCCCGCGCCCTGTCCGTAGTAGCTCCATTGCGGAAAATTGAAATCAGAGGTAACGGAACAAGGCAACAGCACGACCGCCTCGAGGAAGCCCTCCAGGTCGAGGAGCCCGTAGAAGTTGACTTCATAGCCCCAACCCGCCAGCTTCTCGAACATCGTCCGTGCATTGGCGTCTTCCCAGTTCACCGAGAAGCGACTGATACCCCAATCGGCCAGCATCTCGAGTATCCGGCGTGCTTCGTCGGGTGCTGCTTCGAGGAGCGGATTCAGCCATCCAATCGGGCACTGCACGATCGCCGCGGGGTGGACGGCTCGAATCCTGTGGAATTCCTCTTTCCCGATGCTCTCGATTTCGCCATTGAACCACAGGCGGTCATCAGGCAGTTGCAGGGAGGCAACGGACTCCAAGACTCGATTGAGCACGTCGACTCCATCCTTGATGTCGAGCTTGATCCCACTGCCGCTGTTTGCCAGCTTGGCGATGGCCTCGTCGTAGATCAGCCATTCTTCGTTCGGTAGGGCGGGCGTCGTCTCGAAGGAGTCGTGACGGAGGATGAGCTTACCCGACGGGTCATAGCGTACGTCGATCTCGGCCCAGAACACTTCCGATGCGATGAACTGTCGCAGGTTGGCCGGATCGTTGACCCCGTGCCACACGAGTTGGACCTGGTTGGGGAGTGCCTTTTCCCCTGGTACCAGCTCCTCCAGCGCGTAGTCCCTGCCCTCGACGACACTGGGGGGCATGGATGAGCTCTGGGACTCGAAGATCGTGTCGGCATGGAGAAGGAGTAGCTCTGCCTTCTCCGCTTCGTGGGCCAGCGCTTCGAGCACGCGCGGCTCGTTGTCGATCACGGCAAAGACGTGGTATCCCATCTCGCCAAACTGCCTCAATCCGGCGACCTTGGCTTTCTCGATATCCTGCCCCCACTCCCCGGGGTTCATCATCAGCACGTTGTTGTCGAAGATCACCCGGTGGACTTCGCCGATGCTGTTCAACGAGCGAAGAGTCGCCTTTCGGAGCGACTCCGGCCTGCCCGTGAGCAAGCCGACGGTTGTGTTTGGTTGCAGCTGGAACCATCGGATTACCGGTAGAACGCCCGGATACGCGTGGTGGGCGTTCAGAATCGTGTCCTCTTGCCAGCGTTGATCTAGGTACCAATGCATCACCGTCTGACGTTCCGCAGACGGGATAGCCAGCCTTTCGAGCAGTTGCTCGACGTTGTTCTCGTGCACGTCTACGTCGGAGGGCACCATGCGTGTGAAATACCCCGTGCCATGCGCCTGGTCATACGCCTGGAGAACGGACATCACCAGGTGTTGCATGTCGATGATGGTGCCGTCGATATCCGACACCAGCATCAGCTTCTCGCCTGGATATCGCTCGCATGCAGTGTGGTACGCCTCGGCAAGGGTCTTCATCCAGCCCATCAGCGGTTGATCCCGACTTGTGAGGCCCGGTCAATTGCGATGGGCAGCATGCGTTCGGGCCAGTTCGTCGTCAGTGAGGCGACGCCCATGTCCATGAGCTCGGAGAAGCGATCCTCGTCGTCGACTGTGTACGCCCATACGCCGATGCCTACGGTCCGTGCCTGGTCGACAAGGTTGGCATCGACCAACGGGTGGGGCACATTGATCGCTATCACTCCAAGCTGAAGCGCCACGTCGATGCTTTGGAGCGCGATGGTGGGAGCCTCGGCCGGGTCGATTCCAGCAAGTAACTCATCCAAATTGAAGAGGGTGGCAATGCCGCTCGCTGTATCACCAACCGTTCGGACACAGTTCGCCGTATTGAGCACGAGATCGAAGGATGTTGCCATCCGGTTTTCTCCATCTGTCCACAAACCAGACGACACCCTAGAGTGAACGTTCACATAGTGTCAATCACTGTAGCCACCGACGACGACGACGAACGGGGATCAATCGATGAAAAGGAGGCCAAGCGGGATCGAGAGGCCCACGATCGTTGACGTGGCAGACGTGGCAGACGTCTCGCGTCAGACCGTTTCGCGCGTTCTGGCGGACCATCCGAGAGTGGCGCCCGCAACTCGCCTGCGAGTCAAGAAAGCCATCGAGAAACTTGGATACCGACCGAACCGAATGGCCAGAGCTCTCGTCACCCGAACGTCGCTCACCTTCGGCTTTGCTGCGGTCGACATGCGGGATCTGCACTTCGGCGAGACCTGTTCGGGCATGCAGGCTGCCGCCCGGGAGCATGGCTACTACCTGGTGGTCACTGAACTCGACATCGACGATGACCGCGGGATCGGAACACTCGAGACGCTTCTGACACTCGGCGTCGATGGCGTCGCGCTCTTCCCTTCCTTTTTGCAGGATTCGGATATTGAACGGTTCGCGGCGACCAGCGGGAGCCCTGTCGTCGTGATCGGCAGGGAGTGCAAGATCCCCGATGTCGTGTCCATTGCAATGGACGAGTCGGCTGCCGCCGGCCTGGTCGTTGATCATCTCGTCGATAGCGGGAAGAGACGAATTGGCATCCTCATGAACGAAATGTTGCTTGAGATCGTTCACGGGCGTTTCATTGCGTTACAGCGAGCCATCGCCAACCTGACCGACGATGTCAGGCCACCGGTCGAGTCGGAGCATCCGAAAATCAGTGACGGTCGGAAGGCTGCCACGAGGCTCCTCCAGAAACATCGAGACGTCGACGCTATCGTGGGATTCAACGACACCATGGCCATGGGGGCTCTGTTGGCTTGCCACGACCTGGGATTGCGCGTTCCAGAGGATGTCGCGGTCGTCGGATACGACGGCATCACCTTTGGTGCGATCGCGAACCCGCCGCTGACGACGATCGTCCAGGACAGCGTCGGTATGGCCGACGCGGCGTTCAGGGCCCTCCTCTCTTGTGTGAAAGATGGCCCACCGCCAGAAGGCGAAGTCCTGTTGTGGCAGCCCGAGTTGCTGATCCGTGGATCGACCTGACGGGTACACGATCGACGGAGCCGGCCGCTACACCCTTTTTCGAATCGGGTCCGCCCTGCTCACCCACGACCGAGAGCGCGTCGAGCCCTGACCTTGATGCGCCGTTCCTGATCTTGGGCCGCTTCGCGCGCCACATCCTCGAGAGATTGCTGTCCTTGCTGGGGATCGTGCTCCCGGCGACGTTGGACCACCCACAGGAAGAGATCACCTTCTGTCGAACCGGCCTCGAGTTCGAGCAGCTTCTCCCATCGGATCGACTCGATGGCCGGCAGGTAGACCCGGTCGTACCAATCAGCAGCGATCTCATGTGGAGCCAGCACCTTGTCCTGCTCCATCATCATGTCGTAGCCGTGAGCCTTGATGACGTCAAGCAGTTCGACGAATCCATGGGGGCGGCTGAAGTCGATGCGAGCCATCGGCCGGGACCGTTCCAAGCCGCTTTGTTGCATGAATCGCCGAGCTTGCTCGAGGTAGATGATCTTCTCGAAATCGATGTCTTCGTTGATCTCGATGTCGGTGTGGATCTCGGTGACTTCAGCGTCGATGAACTCGGCGCCCTTCTGCTTGGCGAGGGCGACCCTGTGATTCCCGTCGATCACGAAGTAGACGTCATTGACCTCGTACACCGAGATCGGAGGGAATCCCAGCGACGGGAAGGCTCGCTCGAGGCGTTCCCAGCGTTCTCTGGTTTGGGGTGATCGAGGCAGGAAGTCTCGGTCGAAGTCGTTGGACCGATCGACCGTTCCGACAATGTTGGTCACCTCAATCGTCTGCAAGCCGGCGTAGGACTGCTGAAAAAGGTGAAGCCGGATGCGCATGTCGTTGAACGACGGCAGAGGCGCGGGTCCTGAGCCGCGCACGACCCTCGCCAGACGGTGATAGATCTCTTTGCGATGAGCTTTGGTAAACGAGGACGAGTAGGTCATGGCTCGATCTCCAGGAGACGGTAGGGAATCACGTTCACGATGCGAGTGCGGCCGATGGTGCGGTCTGGCCGCGGCTTCCCGTAAGGGTGGATGTGACCGTGCAGCATGAGCGTCGGCTCGAGTTGTCCGATCAGTCGGTGGAAGGCGGAAAAGCCGCGGTGGGACCTGTCGCCTTCATCGCCGCAATCCAGCGGAGGTGAATGGGCGATCACCACGTCCACGGATCTTCCGTCCCTCAAGCGGCGGATCCGTGTCCGGCGCGTCAATCTGCGCACGCGGCCTCGCATCTCGGCCTGAGTGTATTGGTTGACACCATCGTTGTAGCGAATCGAGCCGCCGAGCCCTGCAATGCGCAAACCGCACTCGTCCTCCCACCGATCCTCGAGGTTGACACAGCCGACGACATCGGGCGGTGACAGAGCGGGGTATTCGGCGGGTAGGTAGGCAGAGATGCTCTGGCCCCGGGGTGACGGGTCGTGATTGCCGTGGACGTACAACAGCGGCGCCTCGGCTTCTGTGCGCAGATGCTCGAGGTAATCAAACGGCAGATCTCCGCAGCCCAGGATGAGGTCCGGGCGCAACTCATCCAATCGCGGCCCATACAGGGACTGGTCGATCTCATCGGCGACGGCAAGGATTCGGATCATGGCAAGATCGCCCGCGCCGTAGGGGTGACCGGACTCACAGTCGATCGTGTCATTGTGGGCGCTCGCAGCCGTCCAGCATGTCCCGGGCCAGGTCCCACAGTGCGGAGGCGCTGCCCCGGTTCGCTGCGAGTACCGGCTTTGCGGTGGTCAGCGACCCGTCACGCATGAAGTTGGTCGACCACCCGCCAGACTCGCGGATCAGAACCTCGCCGGCGAGGGCGTCCCAAGCCCTGAGGTCCGACTCGAAGAACCCGACCAACCGTCCGGCGGCAACGTACGCGAGGCCGAGCGCAGCCGATCCGGAGTTGTAGAACAAGCCGCCCACGGCGAACAGGCCCCTGAGAAATGACAGAGTGGGCTCATCTGGTACGTTGCGCGGATGCCCCACGCCCACCAGCCCATCGGTGATTCCCTTTGTCGGGGTCGAGACGCCGTGACCGTTGATCGTGAACCCATGGCCCTCCAGCGCCGAGAAGGTCTCGGCTCCAGTGGGATCGCGCACAATGCCCAGGAAGGGATGGCCCTCTGGTTCGAGACAAGCAATCGACACACACCAGCTAGGCAAGCCCGATACGAAACACGTGGTGCCATCGATGGGGTCTACAACCCACGTGGCGGGTCCCGTCTCGGCTTGAGAACCACCGCCACCGCCTTCCTCCCCGAGGACGTGGTCATCGGGAAAGGACTCACCGATCCGGCGCCGGATCAGCCGCTCGGTCGCAAGGTCGGCCTCCGTCACCCAATCGAGGACACCTTTGGATCGGACCTCCAGATCATCTTGCTCGCGATACGACAACGCCAACTGCCCGGCTTCAACGGCCAATTCCTCGGCAAACACGCGTCGCTCGACGCGATCGACAACCATGACGTGGTGCTCCCTACTACGAGTCGTGTTTCACATCTGGGTTGGGGAGCATGAAGTCCTCGCGGATGACCCTGGTCAACTCGTGGTACGAAGCGATGAACCCGCGCAGCGTGCGCACAGTGGCGCCATACGTGTCGAATTCCTCAACGGTCATACCATCCTCGTCGTACGCTTTGCGGAAGTCGGGTACCCGGTCATAGAGCTCCGCGATGATCTCGGGGTCGACGGGATCGTCGATCCGATCCTTGACCTCGACCGACGAGTTGTTGAACAGCTTCTGCCACTTCGACGGGATGGTGAGAATGACATCGCCGCCGATGAACTCCGACCAGTGCGGATGATGGCGGTAGGCCGCTGCAAGGAGGCGCGAGCCGAAGCCACGCTCCCGGTAGATCTCACGTGCTTTCTTGAACACCGCGACTCCTGCCCACGGCAGGTACTGCGGACTCACGATGATGCCGTCTCTCTTGGTGACGATCTGGATCCAGTCATCGGTTCGGCCAACCATGATCGTGGTGACAGGCGTCATGTTGTCTGTCTCCAGGCCTTCCGCCTCACGTCTGGCCAACCCGCGGTCGACGGCCTCACCGATTGCGACGGCCTGGGGTACGGTGAAGCTGACCGTGCCGTTGATGTTCACCCCGCGGTAGGTTGCTTCCTCGATCGCAACGATGCCCCTACTCGTCGCCGGCAACTTCACCTGCATGTTGGGCGCCAGCGAGTCGTAGCGAACCGCCTGTTCGACCATTGCATCGACGTTGCGGTAGTAGGAGGGGTTCGTTTGGATCGACAGGCGGCCCTTCATGCCGTTCTCACGTTCGAACACAGGCAGGAGCAGCTCGGCGCCTTTGAGCGCGATCTCTTCGAATGTCTTCGCCATGACGTCCTCGTCTGACCACGATGGATTCTCAGCGATGAGTTCATAGATACGGTCCTGCCACAGATGGCGTTCCTGGTTGAGGACCTGCTCGACGATGGTTGGATTGCTGGTAGCACCTACCGCGCCGTGCTCGATCGCGTAAGCCAGCTCGTCGACGGAACAGGAGTCGTTCCAGAAATCCGTCGGGTACGCAGTGACCGTTTCGTGCATGGGACTCTTGTAGGCGGTTTCCAGCATGTTGCCCGCTCCTTGCCGTCGCCGGTTCATTCCCCGAGACGATCCCCGTTCAGGGCACCTCGCGGCGACGGCGATGTTCTGTTGCGTAGTATATTGGTTGGAACGTTCCACGTGATCGGATTCTTCATCTGGATCAACGTTGATGATCTGGTTGGTAAGGCCCCGGCACTAATGGGAGGGCGGACCGGTTGACTCGCGGACAACCAGTTTCGGTGACAGGACCAGATGGCTGGCGGCCGTGCGATCCTCGTTGATCTTTGTCAGGATGAGTCCGGCTGCCATGCGCCCCATGTCGTGCCTTGGCTGGTCCACGGTCGTCAGCCCCAGGCGGCGGCTGGTGGCCAGAGCGGTGTTGTCGTAGCCCACAACCGAGATGTCTCCGGGGACATCCAGCCCTTCGGCGTCAAGCACTTCGAGCACACCGATCGCGGCGAGGTCGTTGGCGACGAAGACGGCTGTCGGCCGAGTGCCCTCGATGAGGAGATTACGCATCCCTGTACTCCCGCCTTCTTCGGTGAAGCCGCCCCTCACCGATCGGATTTCGGTTTCCAGCCCGTGCTGTTGCATCGAACGCGTGTAGCCGGTCCGGCGCGGCTTGGCACCAGAACCGCCACCGCCGTCGATGTGCGCGATTGCACTGTGCCCGAGTTCCACGAGGTGGTCCACGACCATGCCGGCCCCGCGGCGGTCGTCGTTGGTCACACTGTCGACTGTTGCCGCTCTTGTTGCTTGGCCAACGACGACCGTTGGCACTGATCGTGATGCCTCGATGGCGAACTCCCGGTGAAAGACAGGCGAGAGCAGGATCAGGCCGTCGACCCTCATCTCGAGCAGCGTCGCGACCGCGAGCCGCTCTCGTTCCAATACCCGGTTACCGGTGGTCAGGATGGCACGATACGCGGCTTCTGTGACTGCCATGTCGATACCGTCGATCACGTCGGCGAAGAACAGGTTGTGGAGATCCGACACCATCACGCCCACCACATATGAGCGTTGCCGCACCATGGTGCGCGCTGCCGCATTGGGGCGATAGCCCAGTTTCTTCGCTGCTTCCAGCACTACCTCCCTGCTCGATGGGCTGACCTTCTCCGAACCCCTCATGACGAGTGATACCAGTGATTTCGATACGCCGGCTTCCCTGGCGACGTCGAGGATCGTTGGATGCTTCATCTCACGACCGCCGTCTTGCCCAGGTCTGTTTTGCCTGGGTATCGGATCCGTTCGGCCTTGCCGTTCATGGCGTGTCCCAGATCCCGACGCGTTGGTGCTTGCGCTCTGCGTCCCATTGTGCGCGCGCCACGAGAACCTGGTCACGGCGCGATACCTCGGGAACACCGACCTCCCACCAGGAGCCGCCCTCTGTCCATTCGTATGGATCTGTCTCGATCACGATGACGTAGCTCCGATCCGCTGCCTTGGCCCTGCGGAAAGCTCCTTGAAGCTCCGTGATTCCTGTGACCTTCTCGGCGATGGCACCGAGCGATTCGGCATGCTTGACGAAATCGACCCGTGTGTCGTTGACCCTCTTGGTGTGTTGCAGAAGGTTGTTGAATTCTTCCCCGCCTGTGTTGACCTGAAGCCGATTGATGACCGCAAAGCCACCGTTGTCACACACGATGAAGATCACCTTGTGACCGGTGGCGACGGTCGAGTAGATGTCTGAGTTCATCATGAGATACGAGCCGTCGCCGACCCAGGAGATGACCTCTCGATCCGGCAGTGCCATCTTCGCTCCCCACGCACCGGGGATCTCGTATCCCATGCATGAGAAGCCGTACTCAACGTCGATGGAGCCGACCGACTTGGAATGCCAGCCCATGTTGATCTCGCCCGGAAGCCCTCCGGCGGCTGCAACCTGATAGTCATCGTCAACGACGAGGTCGTTGATTGCTCTGACGACCTGAGCATATGTCGGCACGTCGAAGTCGCGACCGACGTAGTTGTCGAGATACTCGTACCAGGCACGCTTCTCCTCACCAGCGCGGAGAAGCCATTCGGTGGGAGCGCGATAGTCGCCAAGCGCCTCGCCGAGAGCCTCGAGTGACACGCGAGCATCGCCGACAACCGAAACGGCATGGTGTTTGGTGGCGTCAAACCGCCCGACGTTGATCGACACCAGTTGCATCCGCGGGTTCCTGAAGACGGACCATGATCCGGTGGTGAAGTCCTGGAGGCGTGTCCCCACAGCCACGACCACATCTGCATCGGAGGCGAGCGCGTTGGCCGACATGCTTCCGGTGACCCCGATCGGGCCGACGAAGTTCGGATGGTCGTGGACCAGTGTGGACTTGCCTGCCACCGTCTCCGCGACCGGTATCCCCCTGGCAACCGCGAAAGCCGTGAGTTCACTCTCGGCGTCGGAGTAGTGAACACCACCCCCGGCGATGAGGAGTGGCTTGTCCGCCGCCCCGAGCACCGCTGCTGCCGCTGTGATGTCGCGCGAATCGGGGCCTGGTCGGCGAATGTAGTGGAGGGTCTCGTCGAAGAACCGCACAGGGAAGTCGTACGCCTCGGCAGCGATGTCCTGGGGCAACCCGACGTATGCCGGACCGCACTCGGCTGGATCGAGCATGACGGCGAGTGCCTGGGGCAGGGTTTGGATGATCTGCTCGGGGCGAGTGATGCGGTCCCAGAAACGGGTGACCGTCCTGAATGTATCGCTCACCGTCGTCGACGGGCTGCCGAAGTCCTCGATCTGTTGCAGAACGGGGTCCACGATGCGGTGTTGGAAGGTGTCGCCACTGATGAGCAGGAGTGGCAGCCGGTTGGCATGGGCAACGGCGGCAGCCGTCACCATATTGGTCGACCCTGGTCCCACCGACGAGGTTGCGATCATGATCTGGCGCCGACGCTTCGCCTTGGCAAACGCAACCGCGGCCAACGCCATGGATTGTTCGTTGTGCCCCCGCCATGTCGGCAACTCATCCTGGACGAAGGCAAGCGCCTCTGCGAGGGAGACCACGTTGCCGTGACCGAAGATCCCGAACACGCCGGGAAACAGCGGAACGTCCACGCCGTCGATCTCCGTGCGCTGCGCAACCACCCAACGCACGATCGCCTGCCCCGTGGTGAGTCGCACTGTCTCCATCGTCACTCCTTGCTCAT
>CAZWMX010000010.1:0-25527 GCA_964635205.1 uncultured Acidimicrobiaceae bacterium
TCTTGGCACTTGTAGATTCACCGCACCGAGTATTTCAACGAGGCACCTGGCCGGGGTCCGTGTCGCTTCGACGCGGCTGGGCAAGGGCTGAAGCTCGACCATGGAATGCGACGGTTGGCGATGCCTCACTCCGTGTTCTTCGTGGAGGGAGCGGATTCATCGGTGCTTGCGTCGACAAGCTCGACCTGGCTGGAGCCCCGGCCGTGCTGTCTTCACCGTTGTCACGATCCGCTCGAAAGCCGTGGGAGAACGCCGGATTCGTCGATTATATCGACCTTGCGCTCATGAGGCTCAGTCTCGATGCTCCGATTCCGGCTCCTCAGCATCTTGTGGCGCGGGTCGACAAGCCCGACCTCGATGCCATGCTCAGCATCGACTGGTCAGCGTTTCCCGAGTTCTGGAGATTCGATCACCTTGCCCTGGTCGAGTCGACACAGGCCACGTCCAAGTCGAGCGTGTTCGTGATCAACGACGGAGACCTTGGGATCGCGGGATTCGCCATAGTCGGCTACGGGCACGCCATCTCCTATCTCCAACGTGTCGCCGTTGACCCGGTGTGGCAGGGACAGGGTATGGGTCGAAGCCTCATCCGCGCAGCGGCTCGTAGCGCGCGACGTCACGGGTCACGTGCCCTCCTGTTGAATACACAGTCCGACAACTCGGCCGCGATCGGCCTGTATGAGGCAGAGGGGTATACCCAACTCCCTGAGTCCCTGGCCGTCCTCAAGTCCGGGTAGCAACAGTGCCTCCACGGCTACCGGACCGCTACCGATTGAACATTCGACTTGGAAGCGATGGCGATATCGAGGAATGGTTCGCTCAGGACGAATTACTCGACCGCCCGGTTCTGATTCGCTATCTCGCACCGGAATCCTCCAGCACTCGCCACTCCTCCTTTCTCGACAACGTACGATCCGCTGCCGCGCTGAACGACATCCACCTCCAGAAGGTGTTCGCTGCAGGCGAGACCTCTGCATCCGCCTACTCGGTATCTGAATGGGATGGAGCCGTGACGATTGCCGACCGGCTTCGGGCCAATGAAGCCATCCCGGTGGTCGAATTCCTTCCCAATGCGTCGGGTCTATGTCTCGCTCTGTCGCGCTTCCACGAACTTGGCGGGGTGCACGGCGCCATCGACACGTCCTCGGTGCACTTCTCGGCCGCCCATCCGGTCAAGCTGGGCGCCTTCGGTAGGGAGAACCGATGGTCGGACGCCGCCGAGGACACGGTGGCACTCGCCGAGGTACTCAGAGCAGCCATCACCGGAACAGAGGACACCAGTATCTTCCCATCCGATGTCATCGATGGAGTCCATCCATCGGTGGACGATGCCCTACGAGCCGGAATCGATGGCACGCTCGACGCTGCAGCGTTGGCGAGATCACTTCAAGCTGCGCCAAATGTCAGACAAGTGGAAGAGAGTCCGGTCAATCCCTGGCGCACTCTCGCGTTGTTCGGCTTGATCGTGGCTCTCATCGCCTCCGTGGCTGCGGTGGGACTTGCTGCAGATTTCGATCCGGATTCGCCGGTCCTGTATCCCGTGATAGCGGAACCAGCAACGACGACCTCAACGGTGCCCACCCGGACCGCTGATCCGGTCGACGGGTCTGAACGTCTTGCCGCACAAGTGAGCGTGTACGACCTACTGGGTGACGGCACCGAGGGCGACGACACCGTGCCCGGTGCGACCGATGGGAATCGATCCACGGCCTGGACCACTGAGGCTTACTCACGCCCGCTCAAGGAGATAAAGGAAGGCGTCGGACTCGTGTTCGACCTCGACGGAACACCAAAGACGGTGTTCATCACCGGATCACCCGGAACCGCGTTCAGCCTCGGGTGGGCTGCTGCGATGCCTGAAGACCCTCTGGAATGGGGGCGTCTCGCCAGGGGGACACTCCAGCGAGCAGAGTCGCGAATCCAGGTCCCCATCCGTGGTGGTGGCCTCTGGCTTCTCTGGCTCACCGATCTCCCACAACGACCGGACGGTTCGTACCAAACGAGGATCTCGGACATCCGGTTCGCTCCATAGGGAGCATTCAGCTGTCGGCTCTCAGCCGTCAGTTCTCATCTATCAGCTGTCAGCATTCAGCTTTGACCTGTTCGCTGAGGGCAAAGAGCATTCACCTCACGTGCTCGACCTCGGAAGCGACCCGCTGGAGGGCAGACGGGTCACCGTAGCCGAGCCTGGGTCGCGAGTGCGTAGCGTTCAGAGGAAGGGAAAGCGTTCGTTACGCGGTAGCACTCGTCGATCAGATCCATCGCTCGTTGCCACACGTGCAGTTTCTTGAAGTCTCTCACGGGACCACACATATCAGATCCCGAAGTCGAGCGGAAGAGTGCTGAATGCTGACGGATGACCGCTGACATCTGAGTGCTGACAGCAGGCACCTGTCTACTGTCTACCCCGAAATGACTGACCGAGCCGATCGCGATATCGAACTCATCGACCAGTACCTCACGGGGGACATCGATGCATTCAACGAGTTGGTGGCAGCACACGAGGACAGGGTGTTCGCCATCTGCCTCCGCATGCTTCGCAATCGGGAAGCAGCCCTCGACGCTACACAGGACACGTTCCTCACGGTGTTCAGGAAGGCCGACCGATTCAAGGCTCAGGCCGCCTTCTCCACCTGGCTCTACCGGGTCACGGTGAACACCTGCTACGACCACTTGCGTCGGGAGAAGCGGAAGAAGGCCGATCAGATTCCCGAATCGTACGATCCGCCCGATCCTCGGGCGACGGACCCCTTCGATGCCGTTGAGGTGAGGCCTGATATCGAGGAGGCCCTCGAGCAGTTGATCCCCGAATTCAGGGCCGCCGTCGTGCTCGTCGACCTCCAGGGCATGTCGCTAGAACAGGCCAGCGATACGCTTGAGGTACCGACGGGAACAATCAAGAGCAGACTGTTCCGGGCCCGAAAACAACTTGCTCAAAGTCTCGGGAACCTCCGACCACCATCTGAGCATCCAAAGGAAGACATCGGAGAATCATGAACGATCAGGACCGCGATCTCATCGCTGCGCTTGCAGAAGGACGCCTCAGCGGACCAACCGCTGATGACGCCCTCGCGCGCATCGAAACGGACCCTGAGATGTCGGCCGAATACGCAGACCAGATCGCAGCGCTCGAGTTCCTGAACTCTGGCGCTGTTCCGCGAATGACCGCAAGCGAACGCGAAACGCTCCATGTGAATCTGACGGAGCAACTCGGTCTCGTTCCAAAGACGATGCCGGTGCCTGCTCCTGCCAAGCGGAAGATTCCTTGGTGGCAACCGGCGTTCGGCGTTGCAACCGCCGCCGCCATTGTTGCGGCCATCGTGATCCTCCCGGGAACGCTCACTGGGGGCTCGGCGGATACCGCGGCATTGAGGGAGGTGAGTGCCGACCTCGACAGCTCCGGCGGTGAGGAGACCCAGACAACGGCCGCCGCTGCTCAAGTGCAAGAGGCACCCGCGGCCGACGGACAGGCATTCGCCGAAGAACAAGAGATCGCTGTCTACGAGGTCTACGAAACAGATTCTGTCAAGCTCGGCGATCTGCTCGATCAGGCGCAAGGCGCAGTCACTCCGGACGATGTGAGTTCAAGGCTTGCGCCGCTTCAGTTCACCAAGAGGACGATCCTCGATACCGAGTCGGTCCTGGAATGTCTCAACGAGCTCGAGTCGGACCTTCCCCCAGGAATCGAGAGATTCCTTCCCTTGGGAGCGGAGGATGTTGATGGTTCGACGATCGCGCATCTGGGGTTCGACTTCGGTTCGGGCGTGGAATCAGCGATGAGCATCGACCTCTCCACCTGTGAGATCGTCGACTCCGATTCGTAGACTTGAACGGCCACGATCCGGCGACTACTAGGCTCCTGCTCACTATGTCTGAGCAGAATCCATCCGTATCGGCCCGAGTCGCAGACGGTCTCGAACAGGTCGCAACGAAGATCCGGGAGCTCTCGGTGGATCGCGCCGCTGTGGCGATCACGTGGGCTGCCGTCGGGCTGATCCTGCTCGTTGCCGGAATCATCGCAGTCATCTGGCTTCTGGTGGGAATATTCCGCGCCCTCGGAACGCTGATGGGTACGGAAACGGCATACGCCGTGGTGGGCTTGATCCTGATCGTCGTGGGAGCCTTTGTCTGGTCACGGCGCTACCCCCAGGACAGACCGTCACAAGAGGAGTAACCCATGGCCGAAAAGGTCCTCATCGTTGGCTCTGGTCCCGCGGGCCTGACCGCAGCCATATATGCCGCACGCGCTGATCTCGAACCGCTGATGATCGAGGGCGTGGAGCGCGGCGGACAGCTCATGATCACGACAGATGTGGAGAACTACCCCGGATTTGCCGACGGCATCATGGGCCCAGACCTCATGGAGCAGATGCGCAAGCAGGCAGAGCGATTCGGAACTCGCATCATCAGTTCCGACGTCACCGATGTCGACTTCTCGAAGCGGCCCTTCACCGTATCCGTTGGGCCGGACACCTACACAACAGATAGCGTCATCATCTCCACTGGAGCCTCGGCACGTTGGCTCGGTATTGAAGGGGAAGGGAGACTCCGAGGTTTCGGTGTGTCTGCATGCGCCACCTGTGACGGATTCTTCTTCAAGGAGAAGGAGCTCATCGTCGTCGGTGGCGGAGACACTGCCATGGAGGAAGCTCTCTTCCTCACCAAGTTTGCATCCAAGGTCACGGTCGTGCACCGACGAGACGAGTTCAGGGCATCGCCGATCATGGTTGATCGGGTTCTCGACCATCCCAAGATCGACGTGCTTTGGGACTCCGTTGTTGATGAGATAGTGGGAGATACCTTGGTCACAGGGGCCAAGATTCGGAACGTCAAGACAGATGAGATCACTGATTTCGCCGCCGACGGAGTATTTGTCGCCATTGGACACATCCCCAACACGAAGTTTTTCAACGGATCAGTCGATCTGGACGAGGTCGGATATATCCTGACCGAACCGGGCACCACGGTGACATCTGTCGAAGGTGTATTCGCCGCCGGTGATGTGACGGACAAGATCTATCGTCAAGCCGTCACAGCAGCGGGTATGGGGTGCCAGGCCGCACTCGATGCTCAGCGCTGGCTTCATGAACAGGCCTAGCCCGGTTCATCCCCAACCGCCGGATCAGATATAGGAGACACCATGGGTCAGAACACAATCAACGTCACGGACGCAGATTTTGCCGAGACAATCGTTTCGGATACGCCGACACTTGTCGACTTCTGGGCAGAGTGGTGCGGTCCGTGCAAGATCATGGAGGGCCCTCTCGATGAGATCGCCGGCGAGAACACCGGAAAGCTCACCGTCGCAAAACTCAACGTGGATGAGAACCCCGTAACGATGAGTTCCTACGGGGTGATGAGCATCCCAACGCTCATCGTATTCCAGGGCGGAGAGGAAAAGCGGCGTCTTGTCGGAGCTCGTAGCAAGGGACAACTCACCTCGGAGTTGGCTGATTTCCTCGGGTAGTGATCCGAATCTGGCACGATCGGGCTCGTGAGGCACTACCACAAGGATGATCGCGGCGAACCGGTTCGCGATGTGCAGGAGCGGCTCACAGCACTCGACCATTCAACACTGCCCGATGAGCCCGGTGTGTTCGGCCAAGGTACCTTCGACGCCGTATCGAAATTCCAGTCCCTCCGGGGTCTCCCCGTAGACGGGATCGTCGGACCTGAAACCTGGCGTGCCCTCGTTGATGCGGGATACCAGCTCGGAGACAGACTCTTGTATCGCCGCGTACCGATGATGCGAGGAGATGACGTGTCAAGTCTCCAGGCACTGCTCAACTCGCTCGGGTTCGATACAGGCAAGGTCGACGGCGTGTTCGGTTCTGACACTCTCAGTGGACTCTTGGATTTTCAACACAATCGCGGCCTGGCAGAAGATGGAATTTCCGGACAGGTCGTCAAGGAAGAACTTGGCCTGATGCAGATGGCAACACAGAAACAAGGCCGCGAAGCCGTGCGAGAGCGCCAATGGCTTGCTTCACTGCCGAACAGTATCGCGGGCCAACGCATCTACCTCGATCCGGAGTGCCGAGACTCAAAGGAGGGCAACGAGGCCTGGGCTGCAGCTATCGCAGCTTCCGCAGCGCTCCGACTCCTCGGCGCCTCACCCGTGATCAGCCGAAGCATCGACACAGATCCTCCAGCCGGGCTCCGCGCACAACGTGCGAACAGGATGGACGCAGATGTTGTTGTTGGGTTCCTGCTCGTGGGCAATGCCGAGGAGGCCGTGTACTACTTCGAGTCGGAGTACTCCCGGTCGGAGGGAGGACTGAAGATCGCGGCCCATCTGGCCCAAAGGCTGGGAGTAATCGAACAAGGCAAAACCTTCCCAATGCTCAAGGAGACTCGATCGCCTGCAGTCATCGTCGCCCTCAGATCCATGAACCGCCGGACGGGGAGAGTCGTCGCCAACTCCCTCGCATCGATGTACGAAGAATAGCGATCAGGACTCCGGCTCGAACAGATGCCGGTAGATCCTCTCGAGATCCTCGGGTGAGGTGTACTTGATCGTGATCTTCCCACCTCTGCCGCGGTAGTCGATGGTCACCTTCGTGCCGAGCCGGTCCTGCAGTCGATCCTCCAGCTCGATGATCGCTGCCGGCCTGATCTTCTTCGAGCGAGGGCTCGACGTTTGCCCCTGTGTAGCCCTCAGCCGGATAGCTTCCTCGACGCGCCGCACCGTCCAACCCTCCGCAACCGCCCGTTGGGCGATGTGGATGGCGTAGGCCTCGTCCTCGGAGCCGAGCAGGGCTCGGGCATGTCCTGCCGACAGCTCTCGTGCCACCAGCATCGCCTGGACCTTCGTCGGTAACTGCAGGAGCCTGACCGTATTCGTGACGGCAGACCTACTTCTTCCCACGTGAGAAGCCAGCACATCATGAGTCATACCATATTCTTCCAGTAGTTCTCTGAATGCCGCTGCTTCCTCGAGAGGATTGAGATCCTCGCGCTGGAGGTTCTCAACGAGCGCCTCTGTGAGATTCGTGCTGTCATCCGTTTCGTCCCTGACAACAGCAGCGATCGTCGGGTATCCGATCTGCTTCACAGCTCGGAGACGTCGTTCTCCGGCAACAAGTACATACGTCTCACCATGGGCTCGGACCACGATGGGTTGTAACAACCCCACAGCTTCGATCGATGCCGCCAGTGCGTCGATGCTGGCAGGGTCGAAATCCGATCTCGGCTGTTTCGGATTCGGACCTACCAAATCCACGGGAACCTCCGCGTACCCGGAGTGTGGTCGGTCCTGCGGAATCAGGGCATCAAGCCCTCTTCCCAATCCACTCTTACGTGCGGCCATGACGCCTCCTGAATTCCCGTGAGAGCTCTCGATAGGCGATCGCTCCCCTCGACATGTCGTCGTATGCTTCGATCGGTTCTCCGTATGACGGCGCTTCGGACAAACGGACCGTTCTCGGTATCACCGTCTTGTACGCCATGTCGGCGAAGTGGCTCCGCACCTGCTCTACGACGTCCGCCGCGAGGGTGGTTCTTCCGTCGAACATCGTGAGGACTACACCCTCGATCACGAGTTGAGGGTTTAGGCTGCCTTTGACAAGATCGATGTTGCGTGTCAGTTGACTCACTCCCTCCAGTGCGTAGTACTCGCACTGGATCGGTATCAGCACTTCATCCGCCGCTGCAAGCCCATTGATCGTCAACAGGCCGAGAGACGGCGGACAATCGATGAGTATGAAGTCGTATTCGTCGACTGCCTCCTTCAGAGCTTGTTTGAGACGTTGCTCGCGAGAGAACATGGACACGAGTTCGATCTCGGCGCCGGCGAGTTCGATCGTGGCCGGAACGACGTGTAGGCCATGCACTGACGTAGGCTCAAGAGCGTCGCTGACAGCGACTCCATCCACGAGCACTTCGTACGTCGACGTGTCGATGGTTGATCGGTCCACTCCAAGACCCGAACTCGTATTACCCTGTGGATCAAGGTCAATGATGAGCACCCGTTCGCCCTGAAACGCAAGGCCTGCACCGAGATTGATGGCCGTCGTCGACTTGCCCACGCCACCCTTCTGGTTGGCGATTGCGACTACCGTACCTCCGGACATCGCTTCTTAGCTCCTATCTTGATCGGTTTCGTTGCATCCTAAGGAACCAGGCGGGCGAGTCAAGCACCCCGTCACCCTCAGAGACTATCGTGAAGATAGTGCCCGGAGGCGCGGCAGGTATGTCAATCGGGCGATTCGTTCTACTCCAGGCAAAGAGGCCTTCACCTCTCTCCTTCGCCAGACGTCCAAACGCGGTGATCGCCGGATCGATCGAGAGTGACGCACGAAACGTGATAACGTCGAACTGCTCCTCGAGATCATCAACATCACCTGTTGACACTGTGACATTGTCGAGTCCAAGGATCCTCACTGCCCGAGCGGCAAGCCGGCTACGGCGCTCGGCTCTATCAACGACTGTTACGTGTAGCCCTCGACGTGCGATGGCGATGGGTATGCCGGGAAGACCGACCCCGGACCCAACATCTACAAGGGTTCTGGCATCGTTGCGCATCAACCTGACGAATGCAAGTGAATCGGCGATGTGCCGGTCAAAGATGCGTGACGCCTCCCGTGGTCCAAGACCTCCTGCGGGGATCGCTTCTTCCACAAGCCATGACTGGTACCGGCGGAACGACGCCCGCTGGTCCTCGGACCATTCGATCTCGAGCCAGCGAGCCATGTGGTTGAGGTCTGTTGAGCTGCTCATCTAGGTTTCACGTGGAACACCGTCATCCTACACCGGTGATGTTCCACGTGAAACGCGGATGGACCGTAGACCGTAAACAGAAACGAAAGGGGCTCCGGCGGAGCCCCATCCTTGCCTCTGTCCCGTATTGTCAGCTGTCCCCGTCGCCTTCGTAAGCGATAACCACGGCCCGGCGTGGTTCTTCTCCTTCGGAGAACGAACGCACCTTGTCGATATCGGCCACGGCGTCGTGAATAACCTTACGATCAGCCGCGTTCATGGGCTCGAGCATGACTTCTTGTTGTTCCTCAATGACCTGGGCGGCGAGTTTGCCTGTATAGATCTTCAGGGCCTCCCGGCGGCGCTCGCGATACCCCGCTATGTCGATCCTCATACGTGGTGCCCCATACGTCTTGCGCTGCACGACGGTTCGCGTCAGCTCGTGCACGGATTGCATCACTGAGCCCTTTGGACCAACAAGTGCCTCGGTTTGAGAACCCTGGACGTCGACATACAGCACATCGTCCTCGATCCTGGTTTCGACCGTACCCTCAAGTCCGAAAGCGTCCAACAGGCCGCTAATGAAACCGGCCGCTACCTTCGCCTGCTCTTCGATCGGCGCCTGCTCGGGACGTTCGTTGGATTCTCCCTCTTGCTTCTTTGCGTCTGATGTCGGCACCTGCTTCTCCTGACGGGGTTTTCTCGACTGTTTGCCTTGGGTCTTATCCTGCCCGGACCGCCGCTTACCGGCGTCCTGCCGGTTCGCCGCTGTCTCCTCTGGCTTTCCAGACCTTCCACGGCCCCGACGTCTCCGACGTTTCTTCGGTGCCCTGGTCACCTTGACGATCGCATCTCTGCCACCCATACCCAGGAACCCAACCTTGGGTTCCTGGATGATCTCGACCTTGGCATCCTCTCGGGACTGCAAGCCAAGTTCCTTGACGGCGACATCGATGGCGAGGTCAACGGATTTTCCCTGTACCTCAACCCATTCCATGGGGCTACTTCTTTCTTCGGCGGTTGCGTTTCTTGCTCGCATGCTGGCTCGGAACGCTCTTCTTCGACTCGCTTGGCGCGTCGTCCAGAGGCTCGTCCGAACCCTCTCTCACTGTCTTCCCATCGCCATCGTCTCGGCCCATCCTGAGGATGAGGGCTTGTTGGCCTATTCGGAAGCTGTTCGAGGTGGCGAAATAGATCCCGAGACCCGATACGAGGGTCCAGGAGATGAAACCGAACACAACAGGCATGATCTTCATGGCATTCTGCATTCCCTGCATCTGCGAGCTCTGTTGTTCGTTGTTGTCCGTCGGCTTCTTCCGGGTCATCTGTACCTGCTGATAGAAGCCGGCCGCAACGATGATGATCAGGAGGATGATGTAGGGGAGCGATCCAGTGAGGTTTCCAAAGTTAACAGCTTCCGAAGGACTCACCCGGAGATTCATGCCAAGTAGCGTTACGTGCTCGAAAATGGGGTCAGTTATGGGTATATTTGCTTCGAGGGCGGCTGTGGTCTGTTTGAAGACTTCGCCGAGCGTCGAGCTCTCCGGGATTCCCTGACCCTGCCAGAGCACCCGGTACAAGGCGAACCAGATCGGCATCTGGACAATCATCGGCAGGCAACCGGCCGCCGGGTTGACACCCCTCTCCTTGTACAGCGCCATCAGCTGCTTGTTCAGTTCCTCTTTGTCCTGCTTGTACTCCTTCTGGAGGCGCTTGACTTCAGGCTGAATCTCCTGCATCGCCTTCATCGAACGGGACTGCTTGACCGTCAGCGGGAAGAGAAGGAGGCTCACCGTGAGAGTGAGCAAGATGATGGCAATTCCATATTCTGGAATTACGTCGTAGAAGAATGCAAGGGAGCTCCCCAGCGCATTCAGCAGCAGCGTCCACGGATTCACGGGGTACTTCCTTGTGGTTCTTCGGTCGTCACATCATTCGAGCCCGGCACGGGATCGAACCCGCCCTCATGGAAGGGGTGGCAGCGGCCTATACGTTTTGCGCCGAACCAACTGCCTCTCAGCGCACCGTGTATCTCGATCGCCTCGTACGCGTAGTGCGAGCACGACGGGTGATACCGGCAATTCTGCCCAAGAACGGGAGAGAGAACCTTCTGGTACGCGCGGACGAGGCCGAGAAGCGCCCGAGCACCGGGGCTCGTCCTCTCCGTGTCCTGCTCGTTCATCACATGTCCTTGTTTCTGGTGCCGCTGTCCGTAGTGATCGCTGAACGCAGCCAATCCACGAGCTCACTGAACGGCGCAGCCAGCACTTCGGGGGAAGCTACCACCACGTAGGCCGTCTTCGGCCGCAGGTCAACCCTATGAGCCGCTTCCCTGAGTCTGCGCTTCGCGCGGTTGCGTTGCACTGCGTTTCCGACGTTCTTCGCCGCAACGACCCCGACCTGCGGTGTCCCGAGGTGACCCGGGGCCTGGAGAACCGTGATCCCTCCGGAGCGCCTTCTTCGGCCCGTACGGTAGATCAACCCGAAACGAGACCCCGGCCGGAGAGAGACGAATGAACGCACCTCAGGCCGAGAGCTTGCGGCGGCCCTTAGTGCGGCGGCGCTTGATCAGCGCGCGGCCCTGACGGGTTCGCATGCGACCACGGAATCCGTGCTTGCGCTTACGGCGGCGGTTATTGGGTTGATATGTACGTTTCATGATGAGGTATGCCCAGTCGGGGAGGTCGCGGTAAATCCGTGAAATCACGGAACGCAGGCATTCTAGGGGAATACGTGGCGAAACCGACAGTACACGGAAAGGACGCGAAAACTCTGAAGGCCTCGCGAAAGACAGAATAGGGTGCTGTAGGCCGAAGTCGGCCGACAGGCACCAGGCACCAGGCACCAGGCACCAGCTCGAATCCCTTGTGGCACTGGGGATTTCGTCTCTTCACGATATGTGACCCAGCGCAACGTAGCTGCGGATTTGCCGCTCTTGAGTTGGGGCAGACACTGTTCCTATGCTCGCTTGCGCTCTCTTGGCGGATGCCCGCTCTTCCCCCTGAGAGCAGACCTTGGGCCGGATTCTGTCGGCCGTGGTGCATCTTCTCCACATCCTGTGGATAGATGTGTGGACATTCTTACGGGCTGGGCGTATGCATGAGGGGAGACGACAAGCGTGGGAGTCACACAGACCCCAACAGAAACGGTGGATTCGCAGATCTCCCTTTTCCACAGTCGATTGCGAGATGTGATCGGTGTGGCGAAGTGGGAGACGTGGATCAGGCCGCTCGGCGCATCATTCGAAGATTCGGGGCTTCACCTGGTCGCTCCGAATCGATTCAACGCGACTTGGGTCAGGGACAACTACACCCATCAGGTAAGGGAAATCGCGGGATCGGTCTGGCCAGAACCGTTTGATGTGATGATCACGGTAACTACGGAATCGCCCGGAGAGGCGCCGGCAGCCGCCGCTCCCTACCAGCCGATGCTCGATGTCTCAGCACCATCGAGGGCCAACACCGCACCGCACCTATACGACACTTCCAACCTGGTCGCCAGGTACTCCTTCGAGAACTTCGTGGTCGGCCAATCGAATCGGTTCGCTCACGCTGCCGCACAAGCTGTGGCCGAACAGCCGGGTCGTCACTACAACCCACTGTTCATCTACGCGGGAGCGGGACTCGGCAAGACACATCTTCTCCATGCGGTGGGCCAACACCGTCTCGAACTCGACCCAACAACCGTCGTGCGGTACGTCACATCAGAATCCTTCTTCAACGACTTCATCAATTCGATCCGCCGTAAACGCATGGACGATTTCAAATCGCGATACCGCAAGGTCGGATTGCTTCTCCTCGATGACGTGCAGTTCTTCGAACGCAAGGAGCAGGTTCTCGAGGAGTTCTTCCATACCTTCAACTCGCTGTACGAGGCTGGCAATCAAATGGTGATTTCGTCAGATAGACCACCCAAGGAGCTCCGAACGATCGAGGACCGGCTTCGCAGCAGGTTCGAGTGGGGGCTCACGACCGACATTCAAAGCCCCGATGTGGAGACGCGCCTGGCAATCCTGCGCAAGAACGCCTCGACCAACCCCACGCCTGTGCCACCAGAGGTTCTCGAATTCATCGCTGAGAACGTGGCGGACAACATCAGGGAGTTGGAAGGCGCCCTCACGCGGGTCACTGCTTTCTCCACTTTGACGAATGAAAGGGTGACGCTTGATCTTGCTTCAAACGTCCTCCGCGACGTGGTGGGCCTCCAATCCGCAGCACCCCTTACGGCTGATTCGATCATCTCCACGGTGTCCGAGTACTACGAGATCTCCCAAGCGGATATGACCGGTTCTTCGCGGCGACAACCCCTCGCCCGACAGCGTCAGGTCGCCATGTACGTGTGCAGGGAACACACCGGCCTCTCTCTCCCAAAGATCGGTGCCGCGTTCGGAGGTCGTGATCACACGACTGTGATGCACGCAGTCGACAAGATCACGGGGCTCATCCAGACGGACAAGGCGATTTTCGACGAGGTCTCCGCCATCACTCAGGAGTTGAGGACAACATGAGAGTTCTCCACAGCTCTCAAGTGTCGGTGTCACCCCCTGGGGATAAGAGCTTCTTTGTCAACAACGCCTGTGGATGCGAGAATCCTTACACAGCAACGATTACCAGTATCTTTCCACAATCCACAGGGCCTACTACTACCACTACTCTTCAAGACTAAACAGCAGTAGCAACAGCAGGGGAAGAACAAGTGCGAATCAGAGCAGAACGAGACGATCTAGCCGACGTACTGGCGAGAGCCGGTAGGGCTGTTGGTACACGTTCACCGCTCCCGATCCTCCAGGGTGTCCTGTGTGAGGTGGAAGGAGGAAAGCTGACGGTGACCGGAACAGACAACGAGGTGACGGTACGTACGTACCTCGAGGTCGAAGTCACCGAGGAGGGGCGAACGGTCATTCCTGCGAAGCTCGCGGCTGAAGCCGTACACAAGCTGCCACCCGGCGCTGTAACCCTTGCCGCGAACGACGGTGAGGTGGAGATAACCGGCGGAGGTCCCCGTTTCAAGCTGCGTGAGATGCCAGTAGATGACTATCCCAAGATCACAGATACTGCTATGGACAACGGCATCCAGGTCGATGGCGCTCAGTTGATCAAGGCGCTCAGTCAGACGGGAGTTGCCGCATCGGTGGATGATGCGAGACCAACCTTGACGGGCGTGCTCTTCGAGGGCGAAGGCGAAGTGCTCCGACTTGTTGCAACGGACTCCTATCGGCTCGGTGTCCGCGATGTCGAGGGTGTGAAGACGGAGGGTTCGAAACTGGTGCCGTATCGAGCACTTCGAGAGCTCGGGCGCACGATCGGGGCAGGGCCCATGACGATCGCTCTGGGGGAACGTGAGGCTTCCTTCGTGACGGATCGGGGAAGGCTCACCGTTCGGATAATCGACTCGACGTTCCCCAATTACAGGCAGCTCCTTCCCGAGGGTCATACCAACCGGCTCACGGTCGACAAGGCCGCCCTTCTCGAGGCCGTCGGCCGTGCTGCGCTCGTTGCCGAAGACCACATCCCGGTGAGGCTTGCAATGCATTCCGGTGGTGTCGAGCTGAGCGTGATCCGTCAGGAGGTCGGTGAGGCAACCGAGCTGCTCGAAGGGGAGTATGTCGGGGAAGATATGACGATCGCTTTCAACACGCGGTATCTAACCGATGGCGTGAACGCCGTTGATGATGAGAAGGTTGTGATCGAGACGAGTGATCCCTTGAAGCCGGGCCTCCTTCTTGGGGCCGAGAAGAAGGACTTCCAGTATCTGTTGATGCCCGTCCGACTGTGACGTGACATGCACCTCGCGTGGTTGGAACTCAAGGATTTCCGCCCGTACGAGAAGCTCCGGTTCGAACCCGATGAGGGTGTGAATATTCTCGTTGGAGACAACGGCGCCGGGAAGACCTCCGTTCTCGAGGCCATCGGTTATCTCGGGATGATGAGGTCCTTCAGGGGTGTACCCGATGCTGCGCTCGTTCGAGAAGGAACCGATGCTGCGGTTCTACGCGGTGGTATCGGTGGTGCCGCGTCGGAGATGAAGGTCGAGTGTGAGCTCCCAGCGACAGGGAGACGTACCGTGCTCGTGAACCAGAAGCGGCCCAAGCGGTTGCGCGATGTTCTGCTCTCTGTTCCCGTGGTTGCATTTGTCCCTGACGATCTGGACGTCATCAAGCGAGGCCCAGCAGTACGGAGGGACTATCTGGATGACCTCGCTTCGAGACTGTGGCCCCAAGCAGGGCAGGATCTCACGGAATACGAACAAGCACTACGCCAAAGGAACACCCTTCTGAAGCAGGAAGGGCGACAGACAGACCTGGCCACACTTCGTGTGTGGGACGAAAGGCTTGCCGATGCCGGAGCGCGGGTCTTGATCCACAGGAGGAGCCTTGTTGTTGCTCTTCAGCCACATCTCCAGAACGCGTACACGGTTGTCGGTGGTGAAGGGCTCCTTGCATGGTCGTACAGGTCAACATGGGGATCGGAGGACGCAGGAGACTTCGAAACTCTCCGATCCGCCCTTGTGGGGGCGCTCGTTGATAGACGAATCAAGGACATGGATGTGAGAACCACAACTGTGGGGACGCACAGGGACGAGCCGAACCTCCTCCTCGACGGCCGGCCGATGCGCACTCGGGCATCACAGGGTGAGCAGCGGACGGCAGCGTTGGCGCTGCGAATCGGTGCCTACCGGATCATCGAGGAGATCCGCGATCAGAGACCGATCCTGCTGCTCGACGATGTCTTCTCCGAGCTCGACAACCGTCGAGCAGAGCGAGTGGTATCGCTCATCGAGACCGGTCAGGTTTTTGTCACAACCGCGAGGGATGATGAAGTTCCGATCAGAGGGCGTCGGTGGTCGGTGGAAGAAGGGAGAGTGTTGGGATGAGAGCGAAGTATCTCAGCTACGGCGAACGAAGAAAACCCACAGAGATCAGCGAAGTTCTCGGAACGCTCATCGAGCAAGCATCCGGCCGGATCGACGTGAGGCAGGGAGAGCTCATCGAGCGGTGGAAGGACATTGCACCGGGAGAATGGTCTGAGGTCGCCACGCCCATAGGTATCAGGGATCAAACACTTCTTGTCGAGGTCGCCAACGGTACGGCAGGGTCCCTTCTGAAGTACCAGATGCACCAGCTCATCGGTGCAATTCGCGATGCGTTCGGTGAGGATCTCGTGACCTCGGTCAACATACGTGTCTCGAGGTAGGAAAAACACGGAAAAGGCCGGTGAAACAAGGGTTTTGACCCCGATTCGGACTATACTTACACCTGTGTCGTCAGCCGCTCAAACCTCAACTTGGCGGCAAGCCAAAGGAGCCCCGTGAGCAAAGCCAAGCGTTCCGTGAACGCGCCGTATGAAGCAGACTCGATCCAGGTTCTCGAGGGTCTCGAGGCGGTCCGCAGACGCCCGGCGATGTACATCGGATCGACCGGGCCACGTGGCCTTCATCACCTGATCTGGGAGGTTGTCGACAACTCGGTGGACGAGGCGATGGCCGGGTTCTGCACCCGTATCGACGTCACTCTTCTTGCCGATGGTGCTGTTCGGGTGAGAGACAATGGTCGAGGCATTCCCATCGACACACACAAGGCAACGGGAGAATCTGCGCTCACCACCGTCATGACGACGCTCCACGCTGGAGGGAAGTTCGATTCGGACGCCTATCAGGTCTCCGGAGGTCTTCACGGCGTCGGAGTCTCCGTTGTCAACGCCCTCTCGACTCGCATGCGAGTCGAGGTCGTGCGCGACGGGTACCTGTGGGAACAGGAGTTTGAGTACGGCATTGCGATCGGCAAGGTCAAGAAGGTCAAGCCGATGAAGCGAACCGGTACGCAGACCACATTCTGGGCCGACCCCGACATCTTCGAGGAAACAACCGAGTACTCGGCCAAGACCGTCATCAACCGTCTCAGGGAGATGTCGTTCCTCACGAAGGGTCTCGAGATCAGGTTCTCGGACGAGCGAGGTGACGAAGTCGTCTCGGAGTCCTTCCGCTATGCCGGAGGGATCATCGATTTCGTCAAGCACCTCAATGCGAACCGCGATCCGATCCACAATCACGTCGCTTACTTCGAGCACAAGGACCAGACGGCCGAAGTTGAGATCGCCATGCAGTGGACGAGCGGATACACAGAGTCCGTCCTCTCCTTTGCAAACAACATCAACACGCACGAGGGGGGAACGCATGAGGAAGGTTTCCGGACGGCCCTCACCAAGGCAGTGAACGACTTCGCACGGGACCGGAATGTTCTCAAGGAGAAGGACAAGAACCTCCAGGGTGACGACGTGAGAGAGGGACTGACGGCAGTCATCTCCGTCAAGGTGCGCGAACCCCAGTTCGAAGGGCAGACGAAGACCAAGCTCGGCAACACAGAGGTCAGGTCGTTCGTACAGAAAGCGATGAATCAGGCGTTGCCCGAGTGGTTCGGGAAGAACCCCGGCGATGGCCGCAGGATCGTCGAAAAGGCAAGCCAGGCGGCCAGGGCCAGGGCTGCCGCGAGACAGGCACGGGACCTCACCCGCCGCAAGAGCCTTCTCGAATCTGGAGGCCTACCGGGAAAACTCTCGGATTGCTCGTCGAAGGATCCGGAGCTGTCCGAGATGTTCATCGTTGAGGGTGACTCGGCGGGGGGATCGGCGAAACAGGCGAGGAACTCCGAGTTCCAGGCCATTCTGCCGATCCGAGGCAAGATCATCAACGTGGAGAAGAACCGCCTCGCGAGAGTTCTTCAGAACACAGAGGTCCAGTCGTTGATCACCGCCGTCGGCACAGGGATCGGCGACGAAATGGACATCTCCAAGGCGAGATACAACAAGATCATCCTCCTCACGGATGCCGATGTCGATGGTGCCCACATCCGTACGCTGTTGCTGACGTTCTTCTTCAGGCACATGGTCGACGTGATCGAGCACGGCTACATCTACATCGCACAACCGCCGTTGTATTCGGCGAAGATCGGGACGAAGACGACGTGGATCAAGAAGGACGAGGATCTCGATCGTTTCAAGGCTGAGAACGAGGGCCGCAAGATCAACGTCCAACGGTTCAAGGGCCTCGGCGAGATGAACGCCAATGAGCTCTGGGAGACCACCATGGATCCCGACCAGCGCACGCTGTTGCGAGTTGAACTCCAGGAGTTGTTCTCCGCGGAGCAGACTTTCTCGACGCTGATGGGTGTTGATGTCGAGGCGAGGCGAAGATTTATTCAAGAGAACGCAAAAGACGTCCGCTTCTTGGACGCGTAGGAAGATCATGTCGAACCACATCATCGAACCAGAAGGCACCCTTCCGATCGACATCGAAAGCGAGATGCAGGATTCGTTCCTCGAGTATGCGATGTCGGTCATCGTGTCGAGAGCGCTGCCAGACGTTCGAGATGGCCTCAAGCCGGTACATCGGCGAGTGCTGTACTCGATGTGGGACAGCGGGATCCGCCCGGGCACGCCGTATCGCAAGGCCTCCCGTGTGGTCGGCGACGTTGTTGGCTGGTTCCATCCGCACGCACCGGAAGCTGTCTACGACTCCATGGTTCGACTTGCCCAAGACTTCGCTTTGAGGCATCCACTCGTGGACCCGCAGGGGAACTTCGGAACGGTCGACGACCCCCCGGCGGCCATGCGGTACGTAGAGGCACGGCTCGCGAAGCTCTCTGCACACATGCTCGACGGTATCGACGAGGGCACGGTCGACTTCAAGGAGAACTACTCGGGGGAGCGCAGCGAGCCGATGGTTCTGCCTTCTCGGTTCCCCAACCTCCTGGTCAACGGCTCAACGGGCATAGCAGTCGGCATGGCCACGAACATGGCTCCTCACAACCTGCGCGAAGTGGTGGATGCCGTGTTGTATGCGCTTGACCATTCGGACGCATCCGTGGAAGACCTGATGGAATTCGTGAAAGGCCCCGACTTTCCCACGGGTGCGTTCATTGTCGGCAACAAAGGTATCAACGACGCCCTGGTGACGGGACGCGGATCGATCAAGATGCGCGCAGTCACCGATGTCGTTGAGATACGAAAGGGTCGTACGGCGATCGTTGTCTCGGAGATTCCCTATCAGGTGTCCCGGGATCGGATCACGGCGAAGATCGCGGAGATCGTCAACGCGAAGAAGGTCACAGGGATCGCCGACGTCCGCGACGAAACGGATCGCCTCGGTACGCGCATCGTGATCGAGCTCAAACGAGATGGGAATCCGCAGGTCGTTCTGAATCAACTCTTCAAGCACACGCGGCTCGAGGAGAGCTTTGCCGTCAACAACGTTGCGTTGGTTGACGGTGTGCCCAGAACGCTGAACCTCGCCCAGCTCGTCCACCACTACGTCGATCATCAGCTCGAGGTCATTGAGCGACGATCGCGTTTCCGGCTGGCAAAGGCCGAGGCACGAGCCCACATCTTGCGCGGCTTGCTCATTGCCCTGGACAACATCGACGAGGTGGTCGCCATCATCCGGGCGTCTGAGAATGTCGATGCTGCACGCTCCGCCCTCATGGAGGCATTCGAGCTGTCGGAGATCCAAGCGAGCCACATTCTCGACATGCCTCTTCGCAGGCTCACAGCTCTCGAGACGAACAAGCTGAGGGACGAGTTGGAGGAGCTTCAGGCCACGATCATGTACCTCGAGAGCCTTCTCGCCGACGAGGCGTTGCGCCGTGAGCTGATCGGTGAGGAACTGACCGAGATACGAGAGAAGTTCTCCGATGCACGTCGGAGCCGCATCATTCCCGACAGCGGTGAGATGTCGCTCGAAGATCTGATCGCAGACGAGGAACTCGTCATCAGCGTTTCATCTTCCGGGTACATCAAGTCGGTCCTCGCAAAGGCGTACCGAATCCAGGGCCGCGGTGGTCGCGGCATCAAGGGTGCGGGACTCAGGGACGACGATGTCATCGAGCACCTGCTCCACACGACGGCACATTCGTATCTCCTGTTCTTCACGAACAGGGGCAAGGTCTACAGGGTCAGGGCACACGAGATCCCTCGCAAGGACCGCACGGCCAAGGGTCAGCTCATCCAATCCGTACTCCCACTCGAGGCAGACGAGGTGGTCGAGGCGATCATCGACATGAGGGACTACGAGACCAGCAAATACCTCGTCATGTTCACGAAGAACGGGCTGGTCAAGAAGTCGAAGTTCTCCGACTATGACTCGAGGAACCAGGTCCTCGTTGCTATCAACCTTGTCGACAACGACGAAGTGGTAGCCGTCCGTCAGACGAACGGCGAGTCCGATCTGATGATGTTCACCCGGAAGGGCCAAGGCATCAGGTTCGATGAGAACGATGTTCGCCCGACGGGAAGAGCGTCCCAGGGTGTGCGCGGGATCAAGCTCACCGAGGAGGACTCGGTGGTCGGTGCTGCCATCGGAGACGAAGCCGAAGCCGTGCTGCTTCTGACCACAGGTGGCTACGGCAAGCGGACGCTGATGGATGACTTCCCGCGCCAGAAGCGGGCAGGTAAAGGCGTAATAGCGATCAAGATCGTGTCGACCCGAGGGACCCTCACCACGGCGAGGGCCGTTGCAGAGTCGGACGAGGCTGTGATCACGTCCTCGGACGGCATAGTCATACGACAGACAGTTTCGGACATAAACAGGTACGGGCGCAACTCGATGGGTGTCAAGGTGATGAATCTGTCGGATGGGGCGACCCTCTCGGCTCTTGCGATCGCCTCCAACGGCGAAGACGAGTAGGAACGATCCACAGGCCTGCGACGTCTCAATAGCAGGCCGTAACGGGACCTGTCGGTACACTTGCCGCGCAAGGAGGCCACATGGCTGTTCGCCGGGTACGCCGCATCATTCGCAAGATCGACCCTTGGACGGTGCTCAAGGTCAGCTTCGTGCTGAACACGATCGGGTCCCTCGTGTGGGTTCTTGGAGTCTGGGTCGCCTGGTCGATCGCTGTGCAGCGAGGTATCCCAGACGCATTCGTCGACCTCTTCGGCCGGTTGACCATCGCAGTGAGCCCTGATGGCGAGTTGTACTTCCGTGTTGTCGTGATGATGGCGATCATCGGCGTGATGATGATGACGGCGCTGATGACTCTTGCCGCTGTGCTCTACAACCTGATCTCAGATGTCGTCGGGGGCGTGGAGCTGATCATGCTTGAAGAAACGTATGAACCGGAACAGGTCCAGGCCGTGACTCAGCCACGGCCTGTGGTCCATGTCCCTGCAAGCAACAGCAACTCCGAGTTGACCACCGCAGATACCGTGGAGCACAGCTGATATAGGTCCCAGGTGTCAGGGAAGAGCGCGCCACACGGCGATGTCGAGTTCCAAGTTCTTGGCCTCGGAGAGGATGGCCTTCCGCTCAGCCGCAGTGGACTGTATGCCGGGATCGAAGGAACCAGCGGCTGCCGCGAAGGCAACAGAGGCCAACGTCAGCGCTTCGAGATGACTGCCGAGGTCTGCCACTCCGACAATCCGCTGACCGGATGGACCATCAACAATCGTCGTTGCACCCGCCCACTCGTCATCACGGAACGCAACGAACCGGCCCCCCGCTCGCTCCTCCGACCAGGCCATACCGATGGGATCAGGGAACGTGATGGGTGTCCCTTTGTGATGGGGCTTACCCGGCTCGGTCCATGCAACGCGAACCGTGTCCTCCAACGCTGGTTGGGATGACGGGTGCGTCAGAAGTGCATCAGCCAGAGTGGACCCGACGTTCGCTCCAACGATCACCGGAATGGACGCGGTGCCAAGATCAGACGCCGGCACGTCCGGCCAAACGACGAGTGGGACACCGGCCACGGATGAGCGACCGATGAGGCTTGTCAGAGGTGTCGTGCCATCTGAAACCACTACATCGACATCACTGAACTTCCTTGCCTGGACGACCCGTCTGTCTCTTGGAACCCACCCGGAGTTGATCATCACGAGTTTATCGCATCGCGGATCACCCAAGAAGATCCTGGCGGTGCGTTGTCCGACGTCAGAACCTGTGTCGAGAGCGATTCTCACGCTGAAGGTTCGTCGTCCGCCAGTTCCCACGACCCCTCCGGTGACATAGGAAGCGGATCCTCTTCGCGTAGTTTCACGACCGCGATGACGGCGACTGCGGCTGCGATGAGGATGGGAACGATTCGTTTCATGGGAGGAAGCCTACCGCTCTCCGCCTTCCGCTCTCCGCGGGCGCCTCCGGCAGACGGCGGAAGGCGGAAGGCTATGCTTTCCCCACGCCCCGGGCTTGTCCCGGGTTCCGACAACGAGCGAAGTCCGGTGAGATCCCGGCGCTGTCCCGCAACTGTGATCCTCCACGAGAGGTAGCCAGGTCGACCCGTGTTGGTGAGCGGCGAGCCTTCGGAGGAGAGGTCTCGGAGCTGCAATCCGGTTCTCCTCCACAGAGAGGAGAAACCCATGACTCGTAGGTTCATCCCGGTCGTCGTTGCCGTCGTGCTGCTCGCTGCAGCATGCAGCTCGGCCAACTCCGGGGACACAACACCGAGCGACACGCTCACGACCACTTCTAGTGAAGCGCCGGTGACAACCACTTTGGTGACGCCTGAGACGACGACGAGCGAAGTCCCCGATGGATTTCCTGTGACCATCGATGCGCCAAACGGTCAGGTGAAGATCGAGTCGCGGCCCGAACGGGTGATCTCGATCTCGCCGACGTCAACAGAAGTCTTGTTCGCCATCGGTGCGGGAGACCGGGTCGTTGCGGTGGATAGTTTGTCGAACTTCCCTGCTGATGCTCCGGTAACCGATCTTTCTGCATTCACGCCGAGCGTTGAAGCGATAGCATCGTTCAATCCCGACCTCGTCTTCTTGAGTTTCGATCCGGGGGATATCGTTGCCGGTCTCGAAGCGATCGGTATCCCGGTGATCGTGCACGGGACCGCCTTCGATGTTGACGATGCCTACACCCAGTGGGAGCAGGTTGGAGCAGCCACCGGGTACGTCGCTGAAGCAGCGTCCCTGGTTGCCGAGACGATGTTGAGTATCGAATCCTCATTCGAGTCGCTTCCCGGTGGCAGCGAGGCACTCAACTACTACTACGAGCTGGATCCGACCTTGTACTCGGCGACGTCGGAAACCTTCATCGGTGGACTGCTGGCACCCATCGGAATGCAGAACATCGCAGATGCTGCCGATGTCGATGGATTCGGTTATCCCCAGTTGACGGCCGAGTACGTCATCGATTCCGACCCGACGTTCATCTTGCTCGCGGACACCAAGTGCTGTGGCGCCTCAGCCGAGACGGTTGCCGAACGCCCAGGCTGGGACACCCTCTCCGCTGTGATGAACGACGGCATCGTCGAGCTCGATGACGATACTGCTTCTCGTTGGGGTCCTCGTATTGCGGAGCTCGTGGACGACGTTGTCGGGGCGATCCTCGAGCTCGAAGCGGCGAACGCATGAACGCTGGCCGTCCCTCCGGAACACGCCTTCATTGGTGGTGGGTTGGTGGGGCGGCGCTCGTTCTCTCTCTGGCGATCGTGTTGGGTGTGATGGTCGGGCCTATCGCGATTGCTCCTTTCAACATTATCCGGTCACTCCTGGACAAGCTTCCAATCGTGGACATCGACACGGGGCTCACCGATCGTTCACAGGCGATCCTCTGGGAGATACGGATGCCTCGGGTTGTGCTTGCGGTTCTTGTCGGATCCATGCTCTCCGCTGCGGGTGCCGGCTACCAGGGTGTTTTTCGCAATCCGCTCGCGGATCCATACCTGCTGGGCGCCGGGGCGGGAGCGGGGCTCGGTGCCACGATTGCGATCGCCTACGGCCCAGCGACATCAGGCTGGTTCGTCGATCCCCTTCCGTTGGCCGCGTTCGTTGGGGCGATCGGTGGTGTTGCCCTTGCGTACATGCTCGGCTACTCGGTGCGCTCGGGGAGAACAGCTGTGACCCTGATCCTGGCCGGAGTTGCGGTTGCAGCGTTCCTGACGGCCCTCCAGACGTTCCTCCAGCAGCGCCAGTCGGAAACATTGCGTGAGGTGTATGGCTGGATTCTCGGAAGTCTCAACACCGCTGGTTGGGACGACGTATTGCTGGTGCTCCCCTATGTCGTGGTGTGCCTTGCCGGTATCTTCGTTGGTAGGCGCCTCCTCGATGTCCTCGCTGTTGGTGACACCGAGGCAGGCACTCTGGGGGTACGTCCGGGGAGGGTCCGTCTCGTGTTCGTTGTGTTGGCAACGTTGGGCACTGCTGCGGTTGTGTCCGTGAGTGGGCTCATCGGGTTCGTCGGCATCATCGTGCCCCACACAGTTCGGCTTCTCACATCGGCTTCGTATCGTGTCGTGGTCCCCCTTTCGGTGCTGCTGGGAGGAGCGTTCCTTGTTCTGGCGGACATCATCGCCAGGGTTGCGATCACGCCGGCCGAGATTCCGATCGGTGTTGTCACAGCGATCATCGGTGCCCCGTTTTTCGCCGTGGTGCTCCGTACGTCGAGGGGTGTCGTGTCATGACGTCATCTCTCGAGTTCAGGAGCATCGAGGTCTCGTACGGCAGACGAACCGTGCTACACGGCATGTCGGTGGGAGTGCATGCAGGAGGATGGCTCGGTGTCGTTGGGCCGAACGGTGCAGGAAAATCGACCCTGCTGCGAACGGTCGCCGGGGCCGTTGACTACGCGGGCGCCGTGCTTGTTGATGGCGAGGCGATCGACGGTCTTTCGCAAAGAGAGCGAGCCACGCTTGTTGCCTATGTGCCTCAGCGACCCGTGTATCCACAAGGAATGGCCGTTTTCGATTATGTGCTCCTTGGCAGAACGCCATACCTTGGTCCGCTCGCGGCCGAATCACATGACGACATCACCAGTGTGTGGGAGGCCCTCGACGTTCTGCGTCTCGTGGACTTCGCCGACAGGGACGTGGCGACACTGTCTGGGGGTGAGACCCAACGTGTCTCGCTCGCGAGGGTTCTGGCGCAGAGGGCACCGATCGTTGTTCTCGATGAGGCCACTGCATCTCTGGATGTCGCGGCACAACATGAAGTGCTCGAGTTGATCGATCAACTTCGAAGGGAGCGCGGTATGACGGTGATCAGCGCTATTCACGACCTCACCGCTGCTGCCCAGTTCTGCGAACGTATTGCCCTCATCGACGAAGGCCGTGTGGTCGGTGACGGAGATCCCGATGCGGTGCTGACGGAAGATCTGCTTGGGAAGGTTTTCGAGCCATCGATCAGGGTCATTGACGTTGATGGGAGTACCGTCATCGTGTCCTTGAGAACCGAGGAGGCATCTTCGTGAGTGATGAGCGCAATCGTGGCCTTGTGATCGTGAATACCGGCGATGGCAAAGGGAAGTCGAGTTCCGCCTTTGGCATGATGCTGCGCGCCGTCGCACGTGGTTGGAGCGTCATCGTCATCCAATTCATCAAATCGGAGAAGTGGCAGACAGGTGAGCGGAAGATGGCGGAGCAACTCGGAGTCGACTGGATCACGGGTGGTGATGGGTTCACGTGGGAATCCGACGACATGGAGGCCACGGAGAAAGCGGCTCAGGACGCGTGGGATCGTGCAAGGGGAGCCATCTCCGGTGGTGAATATGACCTTGTGATCCTTGACGAGGCCACATACCCGGTCTCGTTCGGATGGATCCGGGGCGAAGACGTTGTGAGCGCCATATCGGACCGACCCGAGGGTGTGAACATCATCATCACAGGCCGAGATGCCGACCCGGCGTTGATCGATATAGCGGACACCGTCACTGAGATGAAGAACGTGAAACATGCGTTTGATGCGGGGATAGCGGCGCGTAAGGGATTGGATTTCTGAGAACGTATTACGTATGACGTACTACGTAATACGTCTCACGTACTTGAGATCAGGGTATCGAACGCCTTGCCGACGAAGAAGGAGAGCACACCGGCGGCAAGGCCGAGGGCGAGATTCT
>CAZWMX010000010.1:25627-29646 GCA_964635205.1 uncultured Acidimicrobiaceae bacterium
GCCTTGCCGACGAAGAAGGAGAGCACACCGGCGGCAAGGCCGAGGGCGAGATTCTCGAGTCCTGAGATCAACCAGCTCTTCTTCGTCTGGAGCGTCTTGATGGCACCGACGAAGAAGAGCCCGATACCGGAAAGAACGGCTGCTGCCAGGAGTGCCGTCGTCGTGCTCTCCCATATTGCAAATGGGATCACAGAAGGGAGAGCGCCGATGAGGAAGAGGATCCCGGAGGCGACAGCAGCCGCAAGCGGGCTGCGGCGCTCACTGTCGACCACGCCGAACTCGAGTGCAGCGTGCATGTTGAGCATCGCTTCGTCGCTCTTGTTGATGATGTCGACAACCGTCTCGAGGTCGTCGCCTTCGAGGCCCATGTTCCCGAGCATGTCTGCGAGTTGATCCTTCTCGTGCTGCCTGTGGTCCCGGAGGTGGACCCTCTCGAGGGCGATTTCGGCATCGAACACCTGATCCTGCGCCTTGGTGGCGAGGAACTCACCGATGCTCATGGAGATCATGCCGGCAAGGGCGCCCGCGACTCCGGTGAGGAGGACCTGGGTGGCGTCGAGCCCACCGCCGACGACTGCCGATACGAGGAGGAACGTCGAGACGAGCCCGTCGTTGACACCGAGGATGATGTCCCGCATGTACTGGCGCGAATCGCCGATGTGCGACTCGTAGTCGGGTGGGGTATCGGCAGTCTGCTCGAAATTTGCCATCGGTAGATTCTACAGCACTGCCGCTGGGCGACCTTCGGCGCTTTGCTGCCCGACGAGCTACTGCCTGAGCCCGGTCGCCCTGATGTAGACAACCTCTGTCAGCTCCACACCCCATTCTGTTGACAGGGAATCTGTGCTCAGTCGAGGACGAAGACGTTGATGTCCCGAGGCGCGACATCGCGGTAGGTCTCGTAGCCGGGCCAGATGCCATCGAAGAGTGGCCGGGGCAGCAGTACTTCTTCGTCGTTCACCTTGCGTGCGTGCACAGAGGTCACTTCGCCATCGACCCCGAGAGCCTGGTCGGGTTCCGTTGGCAAATACCCATTGAGCAAGCGTAGCCCGTGCAATGTGAGGTAGCGTGGGTGCATGGATGACTCGAGTGCACCGGTAGAGCCTGAGAACGGGGAGGGGGCTCTCCCACAACGCTTCTACCCCCCATCCCCGCCATGGAGCGACAACGCAAAGCTGTTGGTTGTCGGCGTCGCGTTCGTACTCGCCATTCTCGGGGTGTACCTCATCCGAAACGTGCTTGCGATCGCTGCTCTCGCCGGACTCATAGCGTTTCTCGTCGCGCCACTGATTCGCCTCGGAGTGAAGTACCTACATATCCCGCGCGGCATCGCCCTTCTCGTCGCCTATCTCGTTGTCTTCATAGGTACGATCGCGTTCGGTGCCCTCCTGGCACGTTCGATCGTAGAGTCGGTTGTCGAGCTCGATCCGCTCGGGCTTGTGGATGACGTCAGGATCTGGCTCCTGACCTCGGCGGACGCGAACGGGCATATCGTCGTGTTCGGGCTGACCGTTGATATCTCTGCCTTCTTGGACTCACTGGACAGTTCTGTGCGTCCGGGCGACGGCCAAGGAGCCGTGATAGATGCGAATCAGATCCTCAACTATCTCGGTGCCGGTTTCTCAGGCGTGAAGACGGCTGTTGGGATTGTCGCCGCGTTGATCACCTCGGCGATCATCACCACCCTGGTCGCCATGTATCTGAATGCGGACAGCGGGCGTATACACGAGGCGACCCTGGCACAATTCCCTCCCGGGTATGAGCGGGACGGTGTCATGATGATGGCGCAGCTCAAGAGCGTGTGGCGGGGATATCTCTACGGTCAGCTCATCAACTCGCTCATCACGGGCCTCTTCGTCTTCATCGTCCTCTGGTTCGTAGGTCTCCCCGGCGCGTTTCTGATGGGGATGATCATGCTCGTGCTCAACATGATCCCGACCTTCGGTCCGATCCTCGCTGCGATTCCAGGAGTGCTGGCAGCTCTCCTGTCTGGATCGACGAGATGGCCCGAACTGGAGAACTACTGGTTCGCCTTGATCGTCGTGGCGATCTATCTACTCGTTGTCCAACTGCAAGCCAACATCATCGCTCCGAAAGTGATGGGTACGGCCGTGAACCTGCGACCGGCCGTGGTTCTCGTTGGTCTCATGGTCGGATTCCAGGTCGGCGGGCTGCTCGGATCGCTCCTTGCGGTGCCGGTGATCGCCTCGATACGTGATGTGGCCGTCTACCTCTGGCGAAAACTGATCGACACCGATCCATGGCCGGGTGAAGACCCGGTTCCTGTGTCCTCTGATCCATGACCGAAACCATTGAGACGGATATTGTCGTTGTCGGTGCCGGGCTTGGTGGTCTGTCCGCAGCGGGACATCTCTTGAAGGATGGTTACGGCGTCGTGGTGCTTGAGCACCAGACGAAACCCGGCGGTTACGCCCACAACTTCAAGGAAAGCGGCTACCGATTCGAGGTCGCTCTTCATGCCTTGGACGGGATGGAGCAAGGTGGCTGGGCATACCCGATGTTCGAGATGCTCGGTGTGTATGACAGGATCGAGATGAACCGCCTCGACCCGTTCTACACCGCAGCGTTCCCCGACTTCGAGGTTGCTGTTCCTACGGACATCCCCGACTTCCTGGCGGAGGTGTCTGCCGTGTTCCCGGACGAACGCGATGGTGTATCCGATCTGTTCGCCGCCTTGAGGCGGCTTGGTCACGACATGGCCCGATACGGTGCAGACCGAAGGCGCGGCGTGAAGGTGCCCATGGAGCAGATGATCGATCGCTACCCGGACATGTCCATCGCATTCGCCACGCCATGGGCTGCGTTCATGGACCAGTACATCGAAACGGACGAAGCCAAGGCGATGCTCTCGACACTGTGGGGCTACCTCGGCCTGCCCCCATCGAGAGTGTCGGCCGGCCAGTTCGGCCTCACGCTCTTGTCCTATCACACGTCGGGTGCCTGGTATCCCACGGGTGGCTCCGGTGCTGTGACCGGGGCCATGGCGGGAACGATCGAGGAGTGGGGTGGGTCCATCCACTATCGCAACACCGTCACCTCCATCGTCCCTGAGGGTCCGGATCGAATCACTGTGACCACGAATAGGGGTCTCGTCGTTCACGCTCGTGCGGCCGTGTCGAACGCGAGCCCTCGTGCGACCATCGACTATCTGCCACAGGGCGCCGTCGACGACATTTGGGAGGAGACGGCACGAGACGAAGATCCTGCTCTTGCGAGCCTGGTGGTGTACCTCGGATTGGACAGGGACGTGACAGCCGAAGGGTGGACCCACCACGAGTTCTTCGACATGGTTGGTTATGACCTCGACGCCGAATACGAGGCGATCCTCGCTGGCGATTTCGCGGAGGCGGGCATGATCATCTCCAACTACACGGTCGTTGACCCCGGTTGTGCACCCGACGGTGGTGCTGTGATCGTGCTCACCACGCTTGCGCCGTGGGACTACAAGGACGTCTGGGGCACCGGCGGAGATCTCGTCGGCTATCAGGACAACGAGACCTACAAGGAGATCAAGGAGGCCGCTGCCGACATTCTCATCGATCGTGCTGCCAGGAGAATCCCGGGGTTGCGGGAATCGATCGTGGTGCGCAAGGTCGGGACGCCGCTCACCAACGTTCGATATGTGATGCAGCCCCATGGAAGTCTGTATGGGCGCGAGCAGACAGTCATGAGCCAGATGAACCGGCGCAAGCCGACGACCCCCGTCGGGAACCTCTTCCTTGCAGGCGCGTGGATTGGTGGCGGCGGAATGACCCTCGCCGTGGGTTCCGGCAGAGCAGCAGCAAGAGCCGCTTCACGGTACCTGAAGAAGCTATCAGCCACCAGCCACCAGCCTTCAGAACCTGCTGAGAGCTGACAGCCGACGGCTGAAGGCTCTTCTTTCTCTCAGTCCTCCGTGCGCTGGGCCTCGGCTTGATCTGTGATGGCTGCGACGATATCGGCATTGGCCAATGTCGTGATGTCTCCGAGATCGCGGTTTTCCGAGATGTCGCGAAGAA
>CAZWMX010000011.1:0-29382 GCA_964635205.1 uncultured Acidimicrobiaceae bacterium
CGTGGGTTCAAGTCCCACCCCCGGAGCCAGGAACCCTGGTACAGGTGGGTTTCAGAGGATTCGTGGGGGAGTGTCGCGGCGGATTGGGTCTCGACGTGTCGTGCATGTGTCGCAACCGCCACCATCGGATCCCATCGAGCGCACTTCTAGCTCGTTCGCATCACCACCGAGACCATCGACCGGTCGCTCGGTGCGGAGGAAGAGTGGATCTCGGTCGTGCAGCGGCTTGTCCCGCGCAGGCCCTCTGGTGAGTAGGTGGCCGCGCGACCGTCGTTGTGCACATCGTCACCGACATCGACGGCCACCTGTCGACACGAACGACGCACGGAACACGTTGATGTTCGGATCGGAAATCGATCGCTATCTCGCCCGGTCACCGCTGGATACTGTCGCCATCCTCAGATCCTCAGTGGGATCGCGGGTGTCGGTCTGCTGAGGGGGCCTGGTGTCGTGATCAGGTCGATCGTCGATCTCGTCTGCCCGAAACGCCGGGGGAGGGTGTCTTTGCAATGCGGGGTTGCTTTCCCGAACTAGGCGCAGCATGGGAGCCGGCTATCCCCCGCCTTCTCGTCTGGGTCGTGGCAACCGTCATCCCTCAGAATCTCGCCCAGAATACGTATGCCTGAGCCGGGAAACCCCGCAACGTCACGGGGTTGCTCACACGGACGTTGCGTGGCAGCTACCGGTTGCCCGCGCGTTGTCCTCCGGCAATCGAGCGTGTGAAGCCGACACAGATCGTTTCCACTCGCTCGGCCGGCACATCGGTGCTGAGCCCTTCGACGGCCAACCGAACACCTTGCGCTGCGGGGCAGAGAACAGGTCTTTGAGATAGTTGATCGCTATCTGAGTTGGTCCGCCGGCGATCGGATCGTTGAGGAGCATCTCGAGCTGAGCGTTCGCACGAACTGCATCCAGGTGCAGCATCAAACGGTACGTGTCGGCTGCATCCTTTGCGATGAGTCGATCCGGTCGTGCGTCAGCTTGTGCTGCTCGCTCCCCGAGTTTGTGAAGCTTCGCGACCAGCAGCGCTACGGCCCCTGCGACGTCCATGGTGATGGCCCGCCCATCAGCCGGGTCTAGCGGGACGATCGTCATTGGGGATCGATCGACGAGCGCGGCTTCGAGACCGATCGCCCTCCCGGCTGCATCCTTTCCGTGCTCCACCAGCCTCGCACCGCGTCGTCCTGGTCCTGCGAGCGCTTCGGGCACGATGAGGTCGACCGGTACGACTTCGTCATGTCCTCCGACCGCGGTTGCCTTTCCCCAGATCCCCGGTCGATCTGGCTGGATGCGTTCGAATCCGGCCCCATGCATGGCGTCGGCAAGGAGAGGCTCGCCGGCGAGGGTGGTCGGGTCGATCACGATGTCGGCGTCAGTGGTGTAGCTGGCCGAGAAGGAAAGATCGACTTCCTCGGTCCGAAGGTAGATGGCTTGAGCACCGACGAGAACCAATGAGGGTCGATGAGCGGAGAGTGCTTCGAGTGCATCGAGCAGTACCCGTCGAGCCTCGACCATCAGGGCTGGAGGGACATCCATCAGATCGCCGCCTCGGCCGCCGGGACGCGCCACTCGTTCTCATGCTCGATCATCCATTCGAGGACAGCGTCGCCTTCCTGCGGCATTCGACCTGAGCCCCCGAGGCAGTCGACGACGATCTGGCTCGGTGCGACCCAGCGGATTCCGTCTACAACAGTGGAGCGATCGAAGACACCTTCGTCGGCTGGGAGGACCAGGCGCACATCGGAGCCTTCCTCAGCGGAAAGCAGACCGAGTGTGTCGGCGATCCCATCAGGCTGCACTGAATACACCGTCAGGCCAACGGGGGCGGTAACGGCTCGGATGCGTGCGGCGGCGAACGAGCCGGTGACGGCGTATCCGGCATCGTCGCCGGCAGCGAGCGTTTCGAGCACTCGTTGCGTGCCACTGCGTGCAATGTAGGCCTTGGTGCGTCGCGGATCGAACAGCGGCACAGCCGAGCCCCTGCGTCTCAGCAGCGCCGGCCAATCCACCTCTTCGACGGTCCCACGGCTGTTCCGCCGAACGAGTGCTTCGCGTTCCAGCGCCTGGAGAGTTCGCGAGCAGTATCCAGGACTGACGTCCGCCAAGGCGGCGATGTCCTTGACGGAATACGGCGGTTCCACATCGGCGAGGGTTCGCACAATCCGTCCTGCCACGGGTCCGGCGATACCCCTGTCCGGTCGCTTGCGGGGCGTGGGGTCGCGTTGTGCGCCTTGGGTGAGAATCGAGAGCCCCGGGTAGTCGATGGCGATCCGGGCATTCCCCGTCAGGTCGAGGTAGTTGATTTCGGCTTTCTCCAGAACGGTTCGGCTGCGGGGGCTCAAGTAGGGAGCGATGACGAGAATCGGGCTTCCGGCATCGGCGCGCATCCGACGTGCAAGCGAGCTGGTGTAGGAACGCTCGAGCTCGGCGGGAGTCGTCTGGGGACGGGCATCGACGAGGAGCGCACGGCCCGAGCCGCTTCGATCCTTCACATAGAAGTGCTCATCGACCAGATCCTCGCCTTGTGCTGGACCTTGAGCGCGTTCGACCTGCCACTGCGGTGGAAGGAGTTCTTCCAGAGCCGTCAGGGCTGCAGTCATGAGAGTCGTATCGCTGTTGGTTCGATCGGTCATGTACGCATTCTGCCCCTGTTAGATGTAGAATGCAAGTTAATCGTGTGTGCCACACGGTGGCAATAACAGCTAACCGGGCAGACGCGAGCGGCGTACGATGCGCGCGACGCCGCCACGGAAGAACACGGCCGGGGTTCGGAGCGCCGCTTCAAGGTCATCAACGGTCTCCCGGACCGCTCGCGGCACAGGATCGGGATAGACGCCGGTCTTCGTGGATGCAAGTCCCCATACCTCATGAATTCGTGATGTGGAGTGTGACGGTTCGGTGCTGTCGATGGTGGCGTGTGTCGCGTATGTGTCGCGAAAGTGTCCAAAGTCGGTGAACGACTCTGCAAGGTGTTGAGTGCCTCGATTGTCCAAAGCCTGTGCTACGAAAGCTCTTTCGCAAATGCTGGGAACTGTCGCGAGGTGTCTGAGCGGACTGTTAATCCGTTTTCGAACTCGAGTCGGTCGCTTCGCTTCCGTTGTCTTCTGCCTCGGAGCTGGGGTTCGGTCTCTACTTCGGGCCAATCGGATGGCTCTTCGATCGAGCTAGAAGGTTCAAGTCCCACCCCCGGAGCGGTGTGATGTCGCGCGACATCGGAAACCTCTGAACCTACGGTTCGGGGGTTTTCCTATTCTGTTTTGGCTGGGGTTCGTGGTGGCGGTTGGGGTCAACGGTGACGTGGCGGAGGAGTTCTCCGGTGGATCGGTTGACCAGAATCGTCCAGGAATACAGCCGACCGAACCACCTGATCACGTGTGGGAACGTTGAGTCTTCTCCTTGATTTGGATCTTGGCGGTGAGCCATGATGCCGAGTAGTGGGGGAAGTCGACCTGCCCGGCGCTGGGATCGACCCGCCGACCCTGGTTCGAAGTTGCCGGCTGATCGGTCAGCCACCGTTTCGGATCGGCCTTGCGGTCGAATGTTCGGCTGTGCCAGCGGAGATCTGGCGACGGCTATCCAACGAGAGGACGGCAGCGGAGTGACCCGCTGCCGTCCTCTGTGTTGCTTGGTGTCCCTGGTGTGACTGCCTCCTACCAGTCGCACCCCGGAGAGGCCGGGTTCGTTCCCGCCGGGTTGGGGGAGTCGCACTGCGCCTCGATGGCGATCAGGTTGATGACCTCCAACGCACGGTCTGCGTCGATGATGAACGGCTCGCCGATCGAACCATCCGCTTTGAATGGCGTATACGCCTGGGTGATGGCATTGACGCCACCCGGAGTGTACGCGCCGGGGCCGGTGACACCCTCGTAGTCGATGTCCTCACCGGCTCTGATGAGATCCAGGCATTCCTGGTACGTATAGCACACGGTTCCTGGCGGGTCTCCAACCACGAACATCGCCGGAGCCCAGTCACTCGCCTTGTACGAGCCGCCGTATTCGACGGCAAGTGCCGTTTGCACCATTACGTCATAGGTCGTGTAGTGGTAGTTTCCAACTGCCGGGTCTGCGTAGTCGACTCCGACGCCGTAGCCAGTGGTGTTGTCCCACAACGGCTGGTAGAACTCCCATGCAGGACTGTCGTCGTTGTAGGTGAACGCCGCATAGCCGATGCTCTTCTGGCTGGCGAGAGGTCCAGTTCCCAGAGTCCCGATGAATTCCTTCTGAATCCAGCCGGTCTCACCGATCCAGTCAAGCGAGAGGCCGGCCTCGGCCGCCTGCTTGATCAAGGTGGCTGATTCCACCGATCCCGCTTGCACGATGACCACATCCGGTGCCAGGTTGGCGATCCGTTCGGCTTCGGCCCTGTATGAGGGCTGCTCGGCCGGGACATCGATGCGTCCCAGGACCTCGATTCCTAGCGCGTCGGCGGTCTTCTCGGTCGCGCCGGCCGCGAGCTGGAAGCCTTCCACCTGAGTGGCGAAGATGACGATGCTCTTGGCGCCGATCTCTTCGGCGTACAGCACGCCAGTCATGCCCAACGCCTCGTCGAGACCCTGAGCCCGGAAGATCGGCTCAGAGCCCACTCCGCCGATGTTTCCGGGGATGGTTCCACCGTGCACCGTCGGCCCAAGCGGTGAGTCGTTCTCCGCAATCCACTCCAACATGAAGTCGCGGTAGGTCCGGTAGCCGTGGGCCTGGCTCACCAGGATCTCGGCACCGCTCTGCTCGAGACAGGTACGGGCTGCCTGAGCCTCACCGACCGTGCCCAGGTCTTCGGAGACGAGCTCCCAAGTGCGGCCAAGCGGTGGATCGAGGTTGATAACCTCCTCGATCGGGAACCGGACATCCGCCGTGAGCGACGGTCCGTATGGCGCGAATTCCCCTGTGTAGTAGGCGAGTTCGCAAACGACGACCGGTCCGGCGGATATTGCCGCGGTTGTTTCGGTCGCCGCGGTTGTTTCGGTCGCCGCGGTTGTTTCGGTCGCCGCGGTCGTCCCTGCAGTCTCGTCATCACCGCCGCACGCAGCGGCCAACAGCGAGAGCATGAGCAGGAGAATCAACCCACCTGCGATCCTTATTAGGCGTATTCGCATTCCTTCTTTCCTTTCCTCCAGGCGGATCTGATCACCGTTCGGTGATCAGATCCGATATCCTTCTTTGAGCTTCTCGGTTGTCAATTCTGCAGCGTCGAGTACCTCGGATGCCTCTCCAAGGTTGAGCACCATCACGCGATCGGCAATCTCGAGCGCTTTGGCGGCGTTCTGCTCTGCCAGAACGATGGTGACGTCTCTCGTTTTGTGGATCTCGCGTATCTTCTCGAAGAAGACGTCGACGTAGATCGGGGAGAGCCCGGCGGTCGGTTCGTCTAGCAGCAGTATCTTGGGGTCCTGCATCAACGCACGGCCGCAGGCGAGCATGCGCGACTCACCGCCGCTCAGCGTCCCCGCCATCTGGGTTCGGAGCTCTCCGAGGTCGGGGAACAGTTCGATGATCTCGTCTACGCGCTCCTCTCGGGAGCGAGTGCCGATCATCGCACCGACCTGCAGGTTCTCCAACACCGTCAAATCAGCGAAGATGCCCTTCTCCTGGGGCACATACGCGAGTCCCAGCGCCGCCGTCTCCCAGGGGCGGAGTTTGGTGACGTCCCTTCCGTCGAACCATATCTCGCCCCCCATCAGCGGGATGAGCCGAGCCAGAGTGGCGAGCAGGGTCGTCTTGCCCGCTCCGTTCGCGCCGAGCACAGCGAAGACCTCACGTTCCACGCTGAGATCGACGTCCCTGATCACCGTCACGCCGGAGTAGCCGCTGCGAATGCCCTTGGCTTCAAACATGGCCGCTGCCCAAGTACTTTTCGATGACTGTGTCGTGTTCTCTGATCGACCTGGGCTCTCCCTGTAACAGTACGCGCCCCTCGGCCATGAAGTGGACGTAATCACTCATGGTCCAGATCACGTGAAGGTCGTGCTCGACGATCACAACGGCCATGTTCTCCTCTGCGGCCTTCTCATCGATGAGTCCCATGAGTTGATCGCGGATGTCGTCGGGCAGTCCTGCGGTCGGCTCGTCCAGGAGCAGGACCCGTGGCTTCAGTAGAAGACAGCGGATGATGTCCAGTAGCTTCTTCTCGCCTGCGGATTTGGCGAACCCGAGGGGGTCCTCGAACTCGAACCGGTCGAGATACCACAGGATGCCCTCGACGGTGTCCTCGTAGAGCCCCTGCTCTCGGTAGATCCGGTAGGGCCACTCGTCGGTCGCCTTCGCGACCGAGAGCAACAGCGAGTCCAGGATCGTCAGCTTCTCGAAGTCTGTGATCACTTGGTTCGTCTTCACCACGCCGTGGCGGGCCATCCGGTGGGCCGGCAGATCCGAGAGAACCACCTCGCTGCCGTCACCGTCGGAGGAGAGGGTGACCGTTCCCCGATCGAGGGAGATGGAGTGCATGATCATTCGGAGCAGGGTCGTCTTGCCTGCCCCGTTCGGGCCAATCAGGCCTTCGATCGGATGTGTACCCAATGTCAGATCATCGACGTCCACGACGACCCGTCCAGCGAAGCTCTTTACCGCGTCTTGGATGCGAACCCTCGGACGCGAGCCGTCGCTGTCTCGGGTGGGTTCCCTGGCGAACGCGGTGTCTTTGTGATCACCCGCCATGCATCCTCCGCATCAACTTGTCCCTTCGCATGTCGCCGAGGACGCCGTACGGCCGGAAGAGGAGGACGATGATGAGCACACCGCCGAACACCATCTCACGGAGCACGGGAATGGCTTGCGTGTACCACTCGCGGGGGAGCGGCAAGTAGAACTGAATGACGACGTCGAAGAGTCCCACTGTGAGAGCAACGCCGACGGCGGCTCCCCACATCCGAGTAGTGCTACCCAGCACCAACCCGACCATCGCCGCCAGCGTGATATCGATTCCGAGGTTCCCGGTTTCGAGGAAGCGCTCGTTCACACCGTACATGGCGCCAAGGAGCCCCATGCCCGCCGAACTGACGGCAAACAACCACAGCTTGGTTTGGAACGGCGCCTTGCCGAGGCTTCGGGCCAGTGGTTCGTTGTCGCCGATAGAGATCAGCAATCGACCGTAGGGCGACTTGTGGACGCGAGATACGTAGTAGAGGATGATGGCGACCAGGATGGTCAGAATCACCAGCCACAACGTCTCGTTCGCCTTGACGCTGCCAATGTCGTAGGGGAAACCAAGTCCGCCCATCCCGAGGGCACCACCCGTCAGGTCTTGTTCTGTCGTCGCCAGAATCCAGACGGCTGTGGCGAAGCCGAGCGTGCCCACCAGGACGCCGTCGATGTCGAGGTCAGCGATGAGCCACCCGACGAGGAGGCCGGCAAGGCCGGCCACGACAGTCCCGAACACCACAGAGATGAGGAATGCCCAGACTTCTCCAAATGGCCAGTCGACCTTGACGAACAGCACACCGAAGGCGTACATCCCGATGCCCCAGAAGCCGACGACGCCGAAGTTGGCGATGCGGGCGAGTCCCAGCTGCAGGTGAAGCAGCAGTGCCAGGCCGATCACCATCATGACGTAGAACAGCCCGGAAACGAGGAACGCATCGAGCCAGTCAAGGTTCATGCCACTAGACCTTCCCCGTGTCGGCCATCCGCCTGCCGCGGACCTTCAGGATGATGACGAAGGCAGCGATGAGGACCAGTTGGGCCCACAGCACCTGGCCAAATTGAAGCGTCATGGCGGTCAGCGCCACGCCGGTGACGATTCCGGCGATGATGACGCCTCCGATGTTCTTGGCTCCTCCCACCAGAACGACCAGCAGGATGAGGAGGAACTGTCGCCATCCGAGCAACGGCGCGACGGAGGATCCGACCCCGTAGAACGCACCCGCGAGTCCGCCGGCGACCCCGGCGAGGAACCAGATGAGCACGGTGACGGCCAGAGGCCGGATCCCGCTGACCTGCGCCAGGTCTTCGTCGGTGGCCAGTGCCCGGATCTGGAGACCGAACGTGGTTCTCTGGATGAACCAGAACAGCAACAGGGCGAGAACGAGAACGCTGCCGAGCGCGAGAAGCCGGAACGACGAGACCCCCACGCCCAGCACGAAGATCGTGTTCGGGGGCGGAACATTGTAGAAGCGGACCGGGTACCCGAAGATGAACTGAAGGCCGTGACGGAGGAGGATCGAAAGGCCGAAGGAGATGATGATCATCTCCAAGACGCCGACGTTGCGATTCTTGGCGGGCCGGAAGATGGCGAAGTAGGTGGCGACGCTGATCAATCCGGCGAGGATTCCGGCCGGTAGCACGATGGCGTAGAAGTTGAGACCGTACGTCGTATTGACCCACATCCCGAGATAGGCACCGAGCGTGATGGTTTCGGAGTAAGCGACGTTGAGGAGACCGGTCAGTCGGTACAGGAGGGCGAAGCCCATTGCGGCGAGAATCAGCGGAGCATGCTCGGTCAGGCCGATCACGAGGGAGTCGGTAATGAGATCCATCAGCGCCGTTTCCCGCCCGGCGCGTCGCGCTCCGAGCCTTGGAGACAACGCGTCCCGTCGAGTGTCGGAACGTGCTCGGCGTCATGATTCATGAGTGTCTGCTGCCCTGCGCCTCTGACGCTGCTCTGCATCACGATGATCGAGATTGGACAATCGTTCATTGATAATCGATTATATGAGATAGTGTTAGCCAGCGTCAAACTGCCGTGAGCCGTCGCCCCACCTACCGGATACCATCACTTCCGATTGTGCGGGGCGGCGCTCGTCGTCCTTCGGGAGAACTCCACGCGCTCCGACATCACCGCTCCCGTTCAGGCGCGGCCGGCTGCCACCTCGCCCTCTCGCGTCTTTCCGGCGAGCAGGATCAGATCCTCGTGGAGTTCGAACCAGATGTTGTGGTAGCTGTCGACTCTTGGGGACGCAATGTAGGTGTGGTCACCGGTGGCAACGAGGTGCGCCGCGTTCTCGAGGCGCGCGACGTAGGTGCTGAGTCGGGGGAGGCCATTGCACAGCGTCTGGATCCAGGTGGCCGCGTCTTCGTGGAAGGTTCCTAGATCGGACAGCACCCCAGCGTCGTATTCGGCATCCGTGTGGTCGTTGAGTACCGGCTGGCCGTCGACGTCACGCATCTGCCACGCTGTCACGATCACTTTGATTCGCCCGTCGAGCGGCACAAAGGCGTTGAGCGCTCGTTCGGCGTTGGCAGCTCCCCAACGTTCTTGGTCGGTGGCAATCATCTCGGTGCCGACCACCCGGCCGTCATCGGTCAGCTTGAACATCGCCCCGGCGAGTTCGGCCAACCCGTCCGCCGTCAGCCGATCGAGGAGGGCACCTGCCTCCTCCTCCGTCGTCTGAAAGGCCGCTGCCAGCGTGTCGGGGGTCACGAATCCCTTGATGAGAAGGCCTCGGACGGCGAGGCCGGTTGAGAGTGGCTGCATTGCAATGTCGTCGTGTTCTCCCATGGTGGTGTTCCTCTCCTCAGGAGCGGCGATCTGGATCCCGAGCTCGTCGGCCCAGGCAATCAGCGTCGCCGCCTCAGGTGCAATCGTTGCGCTTCCGGTTACACAACCGGCAAAGATCTCACCGCTGCCTCCATCGATCGTGAGGAGATCACCCTCGACGAAACTGCGGTCTCCGATCGTGACCGTTCCGTCCCCGACTCGCACAGCAGTGGTTCCCACGACGGCAGGGATCCCCCATCCTCGAGCCACCACCGCAGCATGGCTGGCAAGGCCCCCGGTCGAGGTTAGGATCCCGGCCGCTCGGGCCATGCCGTGAACGTCATCGGGCGATGTTTCTGCGCGTACCAGGATCACTTCGCGGTTTGCCTCGGCCATAGCGACGGCCTCGTCGGCCGACGTAGCGATTGCACCCGATGTCACTCCAGGGGAGGCCGCCAGTCCCACTGCCACTGCGGGCTCATCATGCGCTACGACGGCCACCGCAACTGGAGGGTCGAACAGGTGGTGGGCCACGCGGGCAACGGCTTCGGCGCGCGAGAGTGGGAAAGTCTTGTCTTCGGCCATCTCGACCGCGATCCGTAACGCCGCCTGGGGGCTCCGCTTGCCGATCCTCGTTTGGAGCATCCAGAGGCGGTGCTGTTCGATCGTGAACTCGATGTCACAGACATCGCTGTAGTGACGTTCGAGCGTGTCGGCGTAGCGGTAGAGCTCAGCAGCGACATCCGGCATGCGCTCGTCGAGCACGGTGATCGGCTCGGTGTGATGGGTCCCGGCGACGACATCCTCACCCTGCGCGGTGAACATGACGTCGCCGTACAGCATGTTCTCACCGGTCGCCGGATTCCGGGTGAAAACGACGCCCGTCGCCGAGTCGCTGCCGCGGTTGCCGAATACCATGGCCTGCACGGTGACTCCGGTTCCGAGGTCATCGTCGATGCTCTCGTGAGCGCGATAGGCCCGGGCACGGTCGCTATTCCACGACCGGAACACCGCCTCGATCGCCCCGCGCAGCTGCTTTCTCGGGTCGTCAGGGACTTCCGGCACACCGACGATCTCGCGGTAGGTCGCCTCGAAGCGTTCGCGGCAGGTCGCGACAAAATCCGGCTCTCCCGATGCGGCGGCGAAGCCTGCTGTTGTAGCGTCGTTGAGTCCGAGGTTGAGGATCGTGTCCATCATGCCCGGCATTGAGACCGGTGCCCCAGACCGTACGCTGACGAGCAATGGATCTGCCGAATCGCCGAAGTGTCTTCCCACTGCCGTCTCGAGGCGACTCATGTGCTCGGAGATCTCCTCCTCGAGCCCCGGCGGCCAGCCGGCGGCGAGGAAGTCCCGGCACGCGAATGTCGAGAGGGTGAATGCGGGAGGCACCGGAAGGCCCAACTCCCGCGCCATGACACCTATGTTGGCCGCCTTGCCACCGATGATCGCGACGACCTCGTCGTGTGATCCGATTGGGGGGTGGTCGTAGGCGTAGACGTAGGTCATGTCTCGGGGATCTCCGGATCCTCGAGCAGCTCGTCGCGAATGCTCTCCATGGCGTCTGTGGGGACGCCCATATTCTTGGCCACGAACGCCTCGATCGAACCGGCCACCGCAAGGATCTCATCGCGGACCGCATCGATGTCCTCGCCTTCGACGATGAAGAACCGCCGGGCAGCCTCGAGGTCGGACGGATCCAATTTCCCGCCGGCTTCCTCGTTCAGGCGGGAGAGCCGGGTCTCGATGGACGCTCCGAAATGGGCGTTGGAGGCCAGGTAGTCGCTGCGAACCAGGGACCAGGGGACACCGAGGATGGAGAGCAACAATGCAGCCGCAATCCCCGTTCGATCCTTGCCTCCGATGCAGTGGAAGATGAGCGGCAGATTCGGCGAATCTGCCATCAGCAGCATCAGTTGGCCGAACTCTGCTGCGTTCTCTCTGATGAGGACGCGATTCACCGCCGCGAGATTTGGCAGCTCCGAGAAGCGGCCGGTCTCGAAGGCGTGACGTATCGCCGGATCGGCGTCGACCGACCCGATTGGGATCCAAACGTATTCGACTCCGTCCGGCAGGCGATCTGAACCGAATGTCTCCAACCCAAGCTTGGAACGGAAATCGACAACTGTTCGAATGCCCAGCCTGGTGAGGGTGGCCAGGTCGTCATCGGTCGATTTCGCCAGGTATCCCGACCGGAACACCCGGCCGGTGCGAACGATGCGCCCATCCGTCGACGCGTACCCACCGAGATCGCGGAAGTTGGGAGTTCCCTCGAGAACGATGGATGCTGCTTCCATCAATCCTCATTTCAGAGACACTACTGAACCGCCTATCATAGATAGTCGATAATCGATGATACGGAATCCTCGACCGCGACGCCAACTCAGATCCGTGCCCTCGGGTCCTCCGGGGTCATGCTCATCGGCGAGGACGCCGCGGCCGTCGATAGCGCGTTCGGCACTACGGAGCGACCGCTGGGACGATGGGCCCGTGCCGGATGCACGAATTCCCGGCTACCTCCGACTGGCGCCACCGCCGGTGTCCCGATTCGAGGGCGAGAACTGGGAACGAACAATCGAAGAGCGAGCAGACGGCAGCGGGCATGGTCCCGCCGCCGCACATCTCAGGTGCTGCAGGTGGCACCGCTGAAGGAGCGACATGGCGCACGGCCTCCATCACATTCACATCAAGTCGAAGGACCCGAGGTCAAGCGCCCAGTGGTGGGTCGACATGTTCGGGGGGATCCGGCTTCCGGAGATCCAGTTCGAGTCGATGCTCTTCGTCCCGGTCGAGTTGGATGGCGTGCGGATCAACATCACGAACCCGGCTCCCGGAGAGGAAGACTCAATCGATGAACCGCCGCCCATCCCTTACTACGGATTGGAACACCTAGGTATCCTCACCGAGGATCTCGATGCCGACCTGGCTCGATTTCGTGGACAGGGCTTGAGGATCTACGACCGGCGACCGGGGGCCGGGGGCTACGAGATCGCCTTCGTCGAAACGCCCGACGGTGTCTGCCTCGAACTGCTGCAAGGGCCACGATGACCGCCGACGAGAGGAGTGGGTAGTGAAGCGGCTAAGAGGATTCGACTACCACGAACCGGTCTCGCTCGCCGAGGCCACCCGAATCCTCGTAGCCGCAGGGGACGGAGCACGTGTGCTCGCCGGAGGAACCGACTTGGTCGTGGACATGAAGACGGGGCAAATGCGTCCGTCCACAATCGTGAATCTCAAACGCATCCCAGGCCTGACCGGCATCGAGGCCGTAGCGGACGGCACTCGAATCGGTGCACTGACGAAGGTAACCGCCGTCGAAACGTCCTCGCTCGTTCAGGACCGTCATCCAGGACTCGCTCAGGCGGCATCGATCCTGGCTTCTCCGCCGGTCCGCGCCCTGGCCACCATCGGCGGCAATGTCGGAAGAGCCTCTCCGGCCTCAGATCTCGGACCGGCGCTCATCGTCCATCAGGCAATCGCCACCATCGAGGGCCGTGACGGAGGCAGAGACGAGCTTGTCGAGGAACTGTACGTCGAACCAGGGGCCACATCGTTGTCTTCCTCCGACATCATCACCTCTCTCTTCTTGCCCGACCCACCACCCGGGTTCGGATCCGCCCACGTAAAACTCGGCAAGCGCGGCAGCGGGACCGACATCGCGCTCGCCGGCGCCTCGGCCAGTGTTGTGATCGGCGAGCGAGGCGAGATCGCCGACTGCCGGATCGCTCTGGCCTCGCTCGGGCCGACACCGTTTCGTGCTGTTGCCACGGAAGAGATGCTTCGCGCCGAGATGCCGACCGAGGCGGTGCTTGGCGCTGCCGCGGAATCGGCCGGAGGAGAGGCTCAACCGATCAGCGATATGCGGGCGAGCGCGTCGTACCGTGTGACGCTGGCTCGGGTGTTGACGCTGCGGGCGCTCCGGGGAGCCGTCCGATCTGCCGGTGCGGAGGTGGTGGCCTGATGATCGGCGTAGATCTCACCGTCAACGGCGAGAGATATCAGATCGACGTCGACCCTCGACTCACCCTCCTCGAGGTGCTTCGCGAGAACCTGCTGCTGACCGGAACGAAGGAGGGATGCGGCGTCGGCGAATGCGGAACATGCGTGGTGCTCGTAGACGGCGAGCCGATTACGTCCTGTCTGGTGTTGGCAGGTGACGCCGACGGCGTCACCATCGAGACCGTCGAAGGCCTGGCCTCCGACGGTGAGCTCAATGAAGTCCAGCAGGCGTTCGTCAAGACGGGGGCGTTCCAGTGCGGCTTCTGTACCCCTGCCATGGTGCTGACGGTCACTGCCCTGCTCAGGAACGACGATCAGCCGGATGTCGAAGACGTGAAGAAAGCCTTGGGTGGCATCCTCTGCCGGTGCGGGGCCTACCCCAAGATCCTCGAGGCAGTGGTCGAGGTCAAAGGAGTAGGCATATGACTCCGTACGTGGGAACCAGGGCTCCGCGGGTTGATTCGGTCGAGAAGGTGACCGGCGGTGCCGTCTATGCCGTGGACGTGGTGCTGCCGGGCATGCTGCACGGTGCGGTGCTGAGAAGCCCGCATCCCCATGCCCGCATCGTGTCGGTCAACACCTTGGCAGCGAAATCGGCCTCTGGGGTGAAGGCCGTGGTGGTCGGAAGCGACTTCCCGCACATGTTCGGGTCCGCCATCAAGGACCAGCCGTTCCTGGCGATCGATCGGGTCCGGTATGTGGGGGAGCCTGTGGTGGCGGTTGCAGCGACCACCGAAGCTGAGGCACAGGAAGCTCTAGATCTCATCCGGGTCGACTACGAGGAGTTGCCTGCCGTGACTGACATGCGAGCTGCACTGGCCGACGACGCGCCGCTGGTCCACCCGGATCTTCACGTCTACGATCGCGGAGCGCACGAGATCGTTCCACACACCAATATCAACACGCTCTATCGCTACGAGCGAGGCAACGTCGAGGCCGGGTTTGCTGCGGCCGACCTGGTGGTTGAAGGGGAGTACACCGCCCATGCCCTGAGCCATGTAGCGCTCGAGGTGCACGCTGCGATCGCCGAGTACGACGCGGGGTCCGGGGGGTACACCCTCCGGGTTTCCACGGATCGGCCGTTCATGCTGCGCAACGAACTGGCGGTTGGGCTGGGACTCGACAACAGCCGGGTTCGTCTGATCGTGGCTCAAGTGGGCGGATCGTTCGGCGGCAAGGGTGTTCCGGTCGCCGAGGCGGTTGCCGTGGCGCTGGCCCGCCACACCGGAGGCAGACCCGTCCGGGTTGAGCTCTCCCGCGAGGAGGATCTGATCGCCTCCCAGTTGCGGGTGCCGGCGATCATGAATCTGAAGACGGGTGTGACTCGCGACGGCTATATGACAGCGCGGAGTGCCGAGGTCGTCTGGGACAGCGGCGCCTACACCGCCTACACCGTCGGTGTTGCCATCCGGGGTTCCCAGACCATCGTTGGGCCGTACCGGATTCCCGACCTCAAGATCCTTTCGCGGCAGGTCTACACCAACAAGTCGATAACGGGTTCCTACCGCGGCTACGGCACGACTCAGGTCACTTGGGCGTGTGAGTCTCAGATGGACGAGATCGCCACCCAGCTGGGTATCGACCCGGTCGCTATCCGTCTGCAGAACGGGTACGAGGAGGGTGACGCCTATCTGAACGGTCAGATCATGCACGGTGTCGGTCTGCGGGAAACAATCGAGCGGACAAGCGCTGAGATCGGTTGGGGCGAGGTGGAGCGGGAGCCGGCTCCGCACCTGCGACGGGGCAAGGGCATCGCCACGATGATCAAACCCACGATGACTCCGTCGAGCTCGAACTGTGTGATCAACGTCGAGCAGAATGGCCGCGTGTCGGTCATCTGCGCCGCCCCGGAGATCGGAGCCGGGCAGAACACCGTCCTCGCCCAGATGGCCGCAGATGCCATCGGCGTGCCGCTGGAGAACGTCTCGGTTCCGGCCACCGATACCGCGCTAACGCCATACAACGGACCGGTGGCGTCGAGCCGTACCACCTATCACATGGGCAATGCGATCCTCTCCGCCGGAGCCGAGATCCGCGACGAGATCCTGGGTCTCGCCAGTGAGGCCCTGGATGTCGAACCGGATGGCCTCAAGCTCCGCGACGGTGCCATCTACGACTTGGACGGTGAGCTCCGCATCACGCTCAGGGATCTGCTGGCGAAGTATGCCGGTGAAGGCTATTCGATCACCGCCGGATCGCGATTCTCGACTGCGGGGTCACCGCTGCTGAAGGCCGATCCCGGGGAGGAGTGGATGAGCAGCATCTTCTGGATGCTGTGTACCCAGGCCGCCGAGGTGGAGATCGATATCGAGACCGGCGTGATCCGGGTTGTGAAGGTCGCAGCTGCTGCCGACGTCGGGAAGGCCATAAACCCGATGACCGTCGAGCAGCAGATCGAAGGTGGTGTTGTCATGGGTGTCTCCAACACGATCTTCGAGGGATTTTCATACCGGGACGGCCAGATCGAGAACGGGAGTCTCGCCGACTACAAGGTGGCGACGATCCAGGACCTCCCCAAGATCACCCCGATCATCGTCGAGTCGGCACACAGTCAGGCACCCTTCGGGGCCAAGGGCGTGGGTGAGCCGGCCGCGGCGGCAACTCCACCTGCCATCGCTAACGCGGTGTATGACGCAATCGGGGTCCGCATCAGGGACCTCCCGCTCACAGCGGAGAAGGTGCTCGAGGCGATCGTGAAGCGTAAAAGAGACGACAACGGGACAGACTGACCGTCGGAAGGGAGCTGTCGCCCTGCGAGCAGTCAGCCAACCTGATATGGACTCGGTTGGCTTTCTCGGTCGCTCTCCGTCAATTGGGCTTCGGCGATACCGTAGGGGGTTTCGGCAGGTGAGCGAATGCCGAATCCGAGGTTGACGGACCCCAATGTGTGTCCGTAGAGTACAAGTAATCGATTATCGAGGATAAGTGCGAGCAGGTGTCAGACCACAACGGTGCCATGGTGAAGGCCCACGTCGCGACGGGCTGTCCGGCTTGGCAGGCGCCCGACGTATTCCACGAGTGCTTCGCGCCGTACCGGTTCGACCGACCTAGGGAGAGGAGCACCAACGCAAGAGCCTGGCTCATCAGATTGCACAAAAGGGCGTCGGACCGCGGTCGGACCCATCGAGGGGCGATCCCGGCGCTGTTGCGTTGAGGAAGGAGATTCGCCGGATGACAGATACAAGCAAGGTGGTGGCGGAGTTTTTCGGAGACGAGAGCTTCCCCATCGAGTGGGAGTCCGAGAAGGAAAAGAACCTGTTCTGGGTCTACGACGACCTGCATTGCCCACGCCCAGTGTCGCCGATGTACAACGACATCGGAAACTGGGTTCTCACGTGCGATCACATGTTCCGTCGGTTCGGTACGCCGTTCGCCACCGACTGGATCGGGAAGGTCGTCAACGGCTACCTGTACACGGCAGCCATCCCTGCGGACGCGGATACTGCGGTCCCGAGTGAGCAACTCGGTTTCCGGTACCACCCGCGGGTCCCCTCGAACGACGATCCCGAGTACGCGGAGAAGATCGGTGCCTACCTGGGCGCTGTGCTCCCGGTGTACGGGGCCAACTTCCCCGACTGGTGGAAGGACCGTCTCGTTCCCGAGATGGAACGCAATCTGAAGTACCTCGAGTCGAAGATCGACATGTGGGATGAGATCTCGCTCATGGAGTGGGCTGTGATCCTCGAGGATGCGATCGACGTACTCGATCGCCACTGGAAGATCCACTGGATGCTCAACTTCGCGCAGCTGTCATCGACCCTGGCACTGCGGGCGACGCTCGAAGAGGCGCTCGGTGGTGAGATTACGCAGAAGCACGAGGAGATCCTCGGCCGCCTGCAGAACTCGGCTGGCGATCGCAACTGGGATGCGATCGAGTTGCTGGTCCAATTGAAGGACGACGTCAAGGAAGATGAGATCCTCCTCGCGGCTTTCTCCAAGGAGAGTGGCTCCGAGTTCCTCGCTGAGCTCGAAGGCTCCGAACGTGGCAGGCGATTCCTTGAAGAGGGCTTGAAGGCGTACCAGCGCGAGTTCGGCTGGCACGCGGTGTGGAGCCACGAGTTCATCTATCCGTCGCGTTTCGAGACGCCCGAGCCGGTGCTCGATCTGATCAAAGGCTACCTGGAGTCGGACTACGATCAGCGACCGGTCGTCGCCGCCCTGGCTGAGGACATCCAGAAGGCCGCCGCAGAACTGCTTGAGGGCATCCCCGAAGGGGAGGCGCTCGAGGCGCTGAAGGCGGCCAACGAGATCAACATGAACATGGCGCCGCTCACCCCAGATCATCACTTCTACATCGATCAGGGCACTCACCTGCATACGCGTTTGGTGCTGATCTGCATCGGCCGGAAGCTGGTCGCGATGGGTGCGCTCACGGAACCCGACGACACGATCTACCTCAAGTACAACGAGCTGCGCTACTTGATGGGCGATCCGGAGAACTTCGATGCGAAGAGCATCGTCGCGAAACGGCGTGTCGTGCGTGCCGAGCAGGAGAAGATCCGGCCTCCGGACTTCATCGGGACTGCTACAGAGTCTCAGCTCGAGTTCCCGTACCTGAGTCTGTGGGGTTTCCCAGAGAAACTGGGCTTCGATACGGAGACCAAGGGCAGGGTCGAGGGTCTGGGAGTCTCCCCGGGCGTCATCGAGGGTGTTGCCAAGGTCGTCTTCTCCCCCGAGGAGTTCGATCAGGTGAAGCAGGGCGACATCATGGTCTGCCAGATGACAAATCCGGCGTGGACCCCGCTCTTCGCTATTATCGGCGGCATCGTCTGCGATGCTGGCGGCATGGTTGCTCACCCGGCCGTAATGGCTCGCGAATTTGGCATCCCCGGTGTTACCGGCACTGGCATCGCCACACGTGAGATCAAGACCGGCGATCGCCTGCGGGTTGACGGAACAAGCGGCTTGGTCGAGATTCTATAGGGAGAGGAGCGGGTTCCCTGAGAACTCGACACCAGATATGAAAAAGCGACAACAACGGAAACCGGAGCTTGTGGAGAGAGAGGTTCTCTCCGGGCAGGTCAAGGATCGCATTCTCACGTGGATTCTCGAAGGAGAACTGGCGCCCGGGTCTCGCATCATCGAGACTCGGGTCGCCCGCGACCTTGGTGTGAGTCAAGCTCCGGTGAGGGAGGCATTGCGGGATCTCGCAATCCTTGGCTTCGTCGAGATGAAGCCGCACAAAGGTGCGAGGGTTCGACAACCAACCCGGAAGGAACTCACCGAAGCCATTGAAGTGCGTGCCGAACTCGAGGCGCTGGCCGGACGGCTGGCCGCAGAGCGCCGTAGCGAGCAATGTGTTGCCGATCTCGAAGAGTTGTATGGCGCGATGGAGGACGCGGCCGACCGGGGTAACGCCCACGATCATGCGATGTACAACGCCCGGTTCCACGCCACGGTCGTGGCGGCGTCCCAGAATCCGACCTTGCAGCGCCAATGGTCGATGCTCGAGCCATTTGCCCGCACCTATGTCACTGCTTCGGTGCCAGGCATCGATTTGCATTGGCTGTCGGAGAGGCACAAACCGATACTCGAAGCCATCCGAGAGCAGGATCCCGACGGGGCGGCGGAGACGAGTCGTCGCCACGCAGCGGAGGCGGCCGACCTGCTTGAAGGCCTGGATCAGGCGCAGGATGGGGATGCGAAGGGTTAGGGAGAATATCGAGAGGTCCGCGGGGACGGAGTGGGCGAGTAGAAGTACGAGTTCCCCGCGACCGGCGGTGTCGCGGAACACGACCTTGACACGCACTCCACGGGAACCCACCGTGTGCGCCGTTGGTGGGGATGAAGGGCGCGACGCGTTCACTGCGACCACCATACGGACGAGGGGTGTTTGGGTAGACAACACGAAACGTCAATAACAGATTGAGGAGACCAGAATGGCAATACTCTCCGAGGAGATGTCGGCCGGTACCGCGCGATTGAGGGTTGACGTAGTCGGCTCCGAGGTGCCCGAGCACGTACTCGACAACATGGATTTTCTCAACTACCGCCTTGCCGCCGTGCAACTGGAACCCGAGGTCACGCTCGGCGAACCCGACATAGTCTGGGATCGCGACGCAGCCCACAAGTCGGTGGCGTGGGACGGCCGAACGCTACGGTTCGAGGGCGACTGGGCCGAGGGACCGATCCAGAAGGCAATTGTGACCGTTCTCGCCCTCCGGATGGAGGCCGAAGGCCTGCATCCATTCCACTCGGCGGCAGTGCGCTACAAGGGCAAGACCGTGCTCTTCCTCGGCGGCGAGTCCAACCACGGCAAGAGCATGGCCCAGATCGAGGCGTGCCGTCGCGGTGGTGAGCTCGTTTCGACGGAGACGACGGTTATTGATGAGAGCGGCATCGTCGTGATGGGCTCCAAGACGGTATTCATCAAGAGTCGTGCAAAAGGAACCGAGCGAGCCGACAAGGCTGCTCCCGATCGTGGCGTAGAGATCTTCTTCGGCGAGATGCCGACGTGGGAGGACTACGACGAGCCGAGCAACGTGGACGTTGTCATCGTTCCAGCGATCGACGGCAACTTCGACCCGAGCACGGTCGAGATGGGCGACTTCGAGAAGCAGTTCCAGGCGTTCCACTCGCTGCAGAACTACTTCCTGACCAACGAGCTGCTGGCGCCGGACTGGCCCATGCCACTGACCGATACTCTCGAGCTGCGTAAGGCGCGCGCCGACTATGTCGAACGGTTCTGCAACCGGCCGTTCTTCTTCATCCGGGCATCGACGCCGCAAGTCCTGATGGACGAGGCCGACAAGGTCATCTGACGAACAAGAGAGAGTGACGACATGAAGGAGTTCTCCTACGAACGCCCTGAGTCGCTGGACGACGCGCTTCGGCTGCTTGCCGCGAGTGGCTCGGAAGTTGAGGTACTCGCAGGCGGAACCGATCTGGTGATTGCAATGAGGGACGGGCAAAGCCAGCCGAAGGTTGTCGTCGATCTGAAACGGATCACCGAGTTCTACCCGTCCCTCATGTGGGCCGGTGACACGGTGACGCTGAGCGCCACGGCCACGATGGCCGAGACGGTCGACGACGAGGGCATCAACAAACACTTCCCGGCTCTGGCCGAGGCAGCGGTTGTTGTTGGTTCGGTCCAGATCAGGAATCGGGCCACGTTGCTCGGCAACATCTGCAACGGATCGCCGGCTGCCGACACGGCACCGCCTCTTCTCGCGTACGACGCGATCATCGTGGTGGCCGGGCCCGATGGAACCCGCAGGGTGGAGATCGACGAATTCATCGTCGGCCCGGGCCGGACGGCCCTCCAGGACGGTGAGATTGCAGTCGCGTTGGAGTTGAGGCTGCCGTCGCGTCCGCTTGGCAGCGCCTATGAGCGCATGACGCGCCGGAAGGGGACCGACCTGGCATCGGTCACCCTGTGTGCGACCGTCGACGACGCCGGCATCACTCGTGTTGCATTCGGCAGTGTTGGACCGCGCGCGTGGCTGAGAACAGACGAGTCGGGCGTTCTCGCCGACCCGGACGCCTCCGACGAGGCCAAGGCGGCGGTTTTCGAGGAGATCTTCGCGGATGCGACTCCATCGGTGAGGTCGCTGCGTGCGAGTCCGGACTATCGGCGGGCGATGCTGCGGGTGCTCGGTGCCCGCGCCGTCCGCAGGGCTCTGAGACGCCTGCAGGAACTGCAGGGAGTGTCATGAGCGAAGTGATCCACATCGAGGCAAACATCAACGGTCGCGACCGCGCGTTCGAGGTTGCCGCCAACCACACCTTGCTCGACGTCTTGCGCGATCAGCTCGGGCTTACCGGCACCAAGGAGTGCTGCGTGGTGGGCGAGTGTGGCGCGTGCACGGTCGTCGTGGACGGAATGCCGATGAACTCGTGTCTCATGTTGGCCGTCGAAATCGACGGGCGGGACGTGATCAGCGTTGAGGGTCTGGCCACGGACGGACGCCTGAGCACACTTCAGCAGGCATTCCTCGACGTCAGCGCCCCGCAGTGTGGGTTCTGCATTCCCGGGCAGCTGATGTCGGCCCATGCCTTCCTGCAGCGCAATTTGGATCCCTCCATCGAAGACGTGCACGAGGCGCTCGGTGGGAACCTCTGCCGCTGTGCAGGGTATCTGCAGATCACCGAGGCGGTCATGCTGGCCGCGAAAGCGGGGAGGGAATGACTGCAAACGGATCCGTAGGCTCTTCGCCGAACCGGGTCGGGGGACGGGATCGAGTTACCGGCGCGCAGCAGTACGTCGCCGACATCCATCTCGTTGACGAACTGCAGGCCAAGCTGGTGAAGATCGATGAGGGTCGAGCACGGATCATCTCGATTGACACCACCAAGGCAGAGCAGGTTCCCGGCGTCCAGCTCATCTTGACTCCGAAGGACCTTCCGCATCCGATGCCGCGATTCGGGCCCCAGTACGAGGACCGCCCGATCCTCGCCGACGGCGAGGTGAAGTACCACGGTGAACCGATTGCCGCTGTTGCCGCAGACACGAAGGAGGCTGCAGAGGAGGCTGTTGCTCTTGTCGAGGTCGAGTACGAAGTGCTGCCCGGAGTGTTCTCCATCGACGCAGCGCTCGATCCGGACGCGGACCTGGTCCAGCATCCGTCGTTGCGGCCGAACGAACCTTTCGCTCACTCCAACATCAAGACCGAGTTCAACTTCGGCTGGGGCGACATCGGTGCGATCGAAGGGGAGGCGGACTATGTGATCGAGCGGAAGTACGAGTTCCCCATGGTCACCCACTTTGCCATCGAGCCACATGCGTTCATGGTTGCACCGGAGGGCGACGAGCTCAAGGTATGGAGCACGATTCAGCACCCGTTCCAGCTCCAGAAGACTCTGGCGAAGCTTCTCGACCTGCCGCTCTCCAAGCTGCGGATCTTCGCTCCTGATCCCGGTGGCGGTTTCGGCGGCAAGCAGCATCCGAAGCTCGAGCCACTGGTCGCCTACATGGCGATGAAGACCGGCAGGCCGGTTCGCTTGATCATGTCGCTCGAAGAGACTTTCCAGGCCGTCCGGCGGTCATCGACCCGGGTTCGGGTGAGGCTGGGGCTGACCAATGACGGTGACATGGTCTTCAACGATACCGAGACGGATTACCTCATCGGCGCATACGTCGACATCGCGGACCGTGTCGCGAGCAAGGCGTCCTACGTGGCTGCCGGACCGTACCGGGTCCCAGTCGTCAAGATCGCGGGAAGGACGATCCTCTCGAACACTACGCCAACTACCGCCTTCCGCGGATTCGGCGTACCACAGATCACATGGGCGCGCGAGTGCACGCTCGATGAGGCGGCCCTCGGTCTCGGCATCGATCGCCTCGAGATCAGGCGGCGCAATCTGCCGGAGAAGGGTGTCGAGTTCATCCCCGGTGACACGCCCGCGGACGGCGATTGGAGACAGACGGTCGACAAGGCTGCCGAGCTGATCGGTTGGGACGCCCCGCTGTCGGAGGGGCGCGGCCGGGGCATCGCTCTCGGTTTGAAGTCCGGGCCGACCACCGGTCTCTCCTATTCGACGGTGCGACTACTCGCAGATGGAAGCGCGCTTGTCTTCTGCGGTACGTCCGACATGGGACAGGGCGCCAGGACCGTGCTCTCCCAGATCGTCGCTCAGGAGATGGGAATTCCCATCGAGCGCATCAGCGTCATCATGGGCGACACAGCGATCGTACCGTACGATCAGCAGACGTCCGCCAGCCGGTCGACCGTGCTCATGGGTACGTCGGTCTATCGGGCCTGCAAGGACATCCACGGCAAGGTGAGGGCTATGGCCTCCCGAATCCACGGGATGGACGAGGCCGACATCGACGTCGATGGCGGCACCGTCCGTTTCACCGGTGAGGAACTGCCGATCGTCGAGGTGGTTCAGGAAGGTCTCGGCTCCCTCGGTGGCGAGGTCATCGGCAACGGCGAAATGCGAAAGGACAAGGAGCCCGACCATCCGCTCGCGGGTTCGGCTGCGTTCTTCGAGTTCAACTGTACGGCCATTGAAGCCGAGGTTGACGATGAGACGGGAGAGATCCAGATCATCAAGCATGTGACCGTCGGTGATGTCGGGACCGCGCTCAACCCGCAGCAGGTGCACGGACAGGACGAAGGCGCGGCGATCATGGGTCTTGGGCACACACTCATGGAAGTGATGATCCACGACGAGATGGGGCGCATAAGGAACATGGGCGCCATCGACTATCGGATCCCCACGAGCAAAGATCTGCCGGCCGAGCTGGTCAGCGACAGCATTGAGAACAGCGATGGACCCGGCCCCTACGGCGCCAAAGGCGTCAGTGAGGGAAGCCTGTTGTGCACCGCTCCAGCCGTCGGTGCCGCGGTCCGCGAGGCCACCGGCCTGACGATCCGCGATCTACCACTGACGCCGCAGCGAGTGTGGGAAGCAATGAGGGAGCAAACATGAGCGAGATCCAAGACGTTGGCCCCGTGAGGGACATGCCAGCTGAGAAGGTTGTCGAGGCGGCCCAGATGGTGAAGGAGGGTCACTCCTACTCGCTGTCGACCCCCCGATTCACCGGAATGCCACTCTTCCCGGGGCATCCGCCGTTTCAATTGCTCAACTATCGGACGCCTCCAGGGATCAAGGCGGGTGGGATACAGCCGTGGGGACCGCCAAACGAGGTCGGTCTTGGCTACATGGCCGAGTATCTGATGGCATGCTCGCACTCTGGGGCACACATCGATGGTCTCGCCCACATGACCATCGGCGACGACAACCATTGGTACGGCGGCGGCAACACTGCGGAGCACCTCACGGATCACGGTCCGATCGTCGGCGATGCCTCGCATCTCCCGCCCTTCTTCACGAGGGGCATCCTGCTCGACCCGCCCACGTACCGCGGTGTGGATGCGTTGCCGGCGAGCGAACCGGTCGGTGCAGACGAGTTGCAGGCGATCGCCGATGCACAGGGCGTCGAGGTCCGACCGTGGGACGTCGTGCTCATTCGCACCGGCTATCTCAAGTATTGGCCGGATGCCAAGGCAATGGAGGCCCACAAGACAGCCGGCCCCGACCTCTCTGCCGCTGAGTGGCTGTTGGATAAGGGCGTGGTCGCCACTGGCACCGACACTGAGACCTATGAGGTCATGCCGACACCAGATCGCGGTACTCCCGCGAACCCGCAGCCGGTGCACACCAAGCTGCTTATTGAGAACGGGATCTACCTGTTGGAGAGCATCTACCTGGAGGACATCGCGCGCGATCAGGTGTACGAGTTCCTCTTCGTGATGCTACCGCTGAAGATTCGAGGGGCCACCGGTTCGATGGTGGATCCCTTGGCGATGATTTGAGAGGACACCATTCATGAAAGCCCTGGTGCTCACTGCCCCCAACGAGTTCTCCATCGAGGAGGTCGACAAGCCGACCCCGGGACCCCAGGAGGTCCTTTGTCGGGTGAAGGCAATCACCATCTGTGGCACGGATGCCCATCTTCTGCGGGGCGACTACCCGGGCTTCTGGCCACCGTCGTACCCGTTCATTCCAGGACACGAGTGGGCCGGGGTGGTGTGTGAGCTTGGTGAGGGCGCGGCCGTTTTCGGCTTCGCCGTTGGTGACCGGGTGGCTGGAACGTCGCACGACGCGTGCGGTTTCTGCAAGAAGTGCGTCGATGGCAGATACAACCTTTGCGAGAACTACGGCAACACCGAGGTGCACCGCCAGTACGGCCACAACTGGCAGGGCGCCTTCGCCGAGTACGTCGTGCACGGGATCAAGTCCGTATTCGCCCTTCCTGACGAGCTGAGCTTTCACCAGGGCGCTCTGCTCGATCCCGCTGCCATCGCCCTCCACGCCGCAGAGCGGGGGAACATAAGGGCCGGTGACACTGTCGTGGTGCTCGGTCCGGGGCCGGTGGGACTGCTGGCGTGTGACGCTGCGCGTGCGCTCGGCGCGGGACGGGTGATCGTGGTCGGTCGGGGAGAGCGCCTCGAGAAGGCAGCCGAGCTGGGATACGAGACAGTCGACTACACCGCGAGTGAACCGGTCGAAACGATTCGGGGGATGACCGGAGGCGTGGGACCCGATGTGGCACTCGACTGCGCCGGGGTCCCCGACTCGTACCGTTGGGCGCTCGCAATGCTCCATAAGGGTGGACGGTGCGCCTCGGTCGGAATCCCTGTCGAGGACGTCTCCCTGTCGCTCCAAGATCTCGTGCTCTACGAGAAGGAGCTCGTGGGCGTGCGTGCAACCGCAGGCGGTATGCGCCGAGCGATACCGTTGGTGTCCGACGGGCGCATCAGGGTCAGCGAACTGCATACGCACACGTTCGCGCTGGACGAATTCCAAACGGCGATCGATACGTTCAACGAGCGGCGCGACGGTGCCTTGAAAGTGATCATCGAGCCCTGAGGACAGGTCGTCAGGAAATAACCGGACCGACGCGATCACTGATTGCGCCGAGTCTTGCCGGGTCGAACGGCGCTTCGAACATCGCGATGACGTGATGGGCTCCCGCGTCGCGGAACTGTCCCACGAGATCGGCGAACGCCCCCGGGTCACCGTCCGCCTTCACTTTCACCGACACTTCGATGTCTGCGGCGTCACGCCCAACGTCTGCGCAGTGGCGGTGGAGCACGTCTACCTTGTGCCGGAGAGTTTCTGGGTCTCCCCCGGGAAGGTTCCACTGGTCCGCCCAGAGAGCGGCGATGCGCAGAGTCCGTTTCTCGCCGGTGCCGCCGATGGTGATTGGCGGATGAGGCTGCTGGATCGGCTTGGGAAGTGCCCTCGCCCCTTCGAGGTGGTGAAAGGGGCCGTCGAAGGTGGTGACTTCCTGGGTGAAGAGGAGGTGGAGGATCTCACAGGTCTCCTCGAGGCGGTCGAATCGCTCTTTCCAAGAGGGGGGAAGTGGGATGTCGTAGGCGACGTGCTCGGCCTCCGCCCATCCCGTGCCGAGACCGATCTCCAGCCGTCCGCCTGAAGTGACGTCGAGCGTTGCTGCCATGTTGGCAAGGACGGCCGGATGGCGGTAGGTGTTGCCGGTAACCAGCACGCCGAGACGGAGGCGGTGTACCAAACCGCTCAGTGCGGCCAGCATGGTCCAGCCTTCGAACACGGCCCCGTGACGGTTGCTGAAGATGGGGTCGATGTGATCGAATGTCCAGCCGGCGTCGTACAGCTCGATTCGGTCACCCTCCTTCCAGAAGTCCACGATGGGCTGCCAATCGCTGTGCTGGGGTCGGGTCTTGAATGAGAGTCGCAATGTGTGTCCCTCAGTCGGTGAAGGAGGCAGGGGGCACGTCGAAGGGAAGCATGGTCTTGTTGCGGCCCACGAACCGGGCCCGGTGAGTGAAACCAGCCTCTGCCGCCTCGATTCTGGCCAGATCGAGCCCCCAGGCTGCCTGTTCGGGCGCGTGTGCGTCGCTTGCGAACGTGATCGCGAGATCCGCCTCGTGGATCATGCGGATGAATGTGGGTGATGGGTAGATCTCGTGCACAGGGTGACGGAGTCCGCCCGTGTTGATCTCGATGACAACATTGGTCTGCTGGGCAGCCTCGAGGAAGGCGGCATAGAGGTCGATCGGCTCGGTTCGGAAGGGCTTCCGTAGGTATTTGACCCGATCGGGGTGGGTGATGACGTCCACCTTGCCGGATGCAGCCATCTCGGACAGGAGTTCGAAGTAGCGTTCATACACGCGGCGCGGACCGAGGCGTTCCCACTCGAACTCGGAATGTGATCGGTCGAACCACCAACCGTCAATCCAGTGGATCGACCCGAGGAGCAGGTCCCAGGGGTAGGGCTCAATGAGCTCCAGCACGGCGTCGATGTTGTCAGGGAAGAAGTCGACCTCGAGACCGAGCAGCACCGGGAGGCCGGCGCTCTTGGCGGCCAGGATGACCTCGACGTATCGCTCCAGCGACATGGTCCGATCAGCGAGCAGGCCGCGCTTCGTATTGGCTCGGATCGTCGGGTCGGAGGCGCGCTCCCAAACATTGCCTATAGCATCGACCGACTCCTCACATCGATAGAGGTGCTCTGTGAAGGTGAGCTCGGTGACCTGGCGTCTAGCAGCCATCTCCACATATCGGGCAACGTGGTCGAGGCTGTAGCGATCGGGTGGGGGAGGTGGAAGCGGTTCTCCCTTCCGATGGGGATAGAGGTGGAGGTGCGAGTCGCTCATTGTACCTTTCGGCGTGGTGACGCGGTGTACGGGTTGTTACACCATACCAAGGACCCCGAGGCTTAAACGATTATCGATCATCTACTTCGAGAGCTAGACTACTCCTGTCCCGCAGCTTGGCCCAGACGGGGTCGAAGGCCTAAGGAGTCGGTATCATGAAGGCTGCCCAGGTCGGCCTCGGTTGGTGGGGGAGTCAGGTAACCAAGATCCTGAAAGACAGCGAGAAGATCGGGATCGATCTCGAGCCCACCAGTCCGGTGCGTGCAGCGTACGAACATTGGGCCGACGCGGTCGCCGGCCTGCGCGACTACCGGTTCAGCAACGAGAAACGGCTTGGCAACGTAGCCATCTTGGAAGCGCTGGCGCGTTCCCCCGAGAGCCGACGGCCCGAACCCGTGTCTCACTACTCATGACGGTCGCAGAACACTGTGGAGAATGAATTCCCAGACTTCGTCAAGGCACTGCCGCCCCCGGACGCGACTGTCGACCTCGATGCGTATCTCTCGTCGGGCGATCGGGGTCTGGTGATGTTCTACGAGGCTACTGACCGCGATGTCGTCGTTCCCGAACACGTTCACGGAGATCAGTGGGGAATCGTGTTGAGCGGAACCGTGAGGATGCAGGTGGGTGGCGAGATGAAGGTGTGCCACCGGGGGGACACCTATTTTGTGCCAGGAGGCGTTCCCCACACCACCTGGGTCGAGGCAGGGACACGCGGCCTCGACATCTTCGAGGATCACGATCGATACCTCCCGCGTTCCGATTAGCTCCGTTGCCTTCGAGCGCTCGTTGCGCTCCGAACCGTCAACCCAGCGAGGTCCGAACCGTCTCGGCGATGCGCCTTACCGATGGGATGGCGAGGTCTTCGATGGCATCCGCTGCAGGGAGCGGGATGTGCGGTGTGGTGATTCGCACAATGGGGCCGTCGAGGTCCCAGAAGCATTCGTCCGCTACGATCGATGCGATCTCGGCACCCCATCCACACAATCGTGGGTTCTCTTCAACGGTGAAGAGCCTGTTGGTCTTGGCCACCGATGTCGCAACCGTGGTGACGTCAAGCGGGACCAGGGTTCTGAGGTCGATCACGTCGGTGGTGATCCCCTCGCTGCTGAGAGTGTCTGCGGCTTCGATGGCTTTCGGCACCATGGCTGCGAGCGCGACGATCGTGGCGTGATCTCCTTGGCGGAGTGTCTTGGCAAGGCCGAGCGTGTCGACTAGTTCTCCGTCCGGTACTTCCCCCTTCGTGGCGAACAGCGCCTTGTGCTCGAGGAACACCACGGGGTCAGGGTCGCGGATGGCAGCAGCCATCAAGCCCACCACATCGGCCGGGGTCGATGGAGCAACAACCTTGAGGCCAGGGATGGCCATCGCCCAGTTCTCGACACTTTGGCTGTGCTGGCCGCCGAAGCGCGCTCCGCCGCCGTTGGCCGAGCGCAGAACGAGGGGGAGTTCGACCTGGCCGCCGGTCATGTACCGCGTCTTGGCGATCTGGTTGACCACGATGTCCCAGCATGTGGCGAGGAAGTCGCTGAACATGATCTCGCCGATGGGACGTAGGCCGTTCATTGCGGCGCCCATCACCATGCCGGTGATCGCTTCCTCGGAGATCGGTGTGTTACGAACCCGTTGCGGCCCGAACTGTTCGAGGAGTCCCTTTGTGGTCTTGAAGACGCCACCGGCCTCGGCGACATCCTCTCCGATGAGGACTACGCGGTCGTCGCGCGCCATCTCTTGGGCGATGCCTCGGGCTACTGCATCGCGATAGGTCATCGTCGCCATGATGCACCTCCGTCGGCCCACAGGTCGGTCATCAGAGTCGACTCGCCTGGCTCGGGGGCTTCCTTGGCTGCGGCGGTGGCGGCATCGATCTCGGCGCGTGCCGCCTCCTCG
>CAZWMX010000012.1:0-29102 GCA_964635205.1 uncultured Acidimicrobiaceae bacterium
GCAGCACCAAGGCCAAGAGCGATCGGGATGAGAGCGACCGCCCAGCCCATTCGCTTCGTTGGGGCTTCGTCGATGTCGACCATCCATGTTGAGAAGGTCGTGAACCCCCCGAGAAAACCGATAGTGAGCGGTTCGGTGGCGGACAGGATCTCGTCGCTCGCGGAGAGGCCGACCAACAGTCCCAGCGCGAATGATCCGATGACATTCACGATCGTGACTCCCACGGGAAAACCGTCGTCCGCCTTGGGAATCGTCGTGGCTATCCCCAGGCGTGCGACAGCGCCAAGGCCACCACCAAGGGCGATCAGTATCGCTGTCATGGTGCTGATGCGAACATTCGCCCGTGCCGCGCGGTAAGAACACCTCCGACCAGCGAAATCGAAATATATCCCAATCCGAGTGCCCACGAGCCGGATCGAAACAGGTCAATGGATTCGACGCTGAAGGCTGCGAACGTCGTGAAGGAACCGAGGATGCCAACGCCCACGAACGCCACCGTCGGCGTGGTCCACGGCGCAGCGTGTCGAGCCCGTTCCGCGAACCATCCAAGGCACAGCGCACCAAGCAGATTGGCGACAAGCACAGGCGCTATGGCCGACCATCCAATACTCACCAGCAGCTCTCCGATAGCGAGACGAAGAGCCGATCCCACGACTCCACCGAAGAAAACCGCAACTGTTATCTGGAGTGGTCGAGCCATGGAGGTTGGGAAGGTACCAGTCTCCCGGCCGCACAGCGCCTATCGTGCATTCTGCTCTACGTAGGAGGACCATTGAGCGAGAAGAATGACAATGTGGGTCTCGGAGGCCTGTTCGATCTTTCCTTCGAGAAGTTCATCACACCGTCGGTCGTGAAGATCGTCTACATCTTGGTAATCGTATTGGCCGGTCTCATGTGGTTGTTTGCGGCAATCGCGGGCATCAGCAACGGCATCGTGGGGTTCCTCGTCGGAGTCATAGTCGGTGGTTTCGCGTTCCTGATCATCATCCTGATCTACCGCATCTTCCTCGAGCTGACGATGATCCTCTTCCGGATCCACGACAACACCGAAACGCTGGCGAACAAGCCGTAGCGGACAACGTCCGCGGACTGCTCACTACGCTCGTTTCTTATCTGACGACAAGCGACCGACGACTCACTGTCGCCGGTCGTCTGTCATTCATGCGTCGCACTCGCTGTCACCAGCTGCGACCGTCTCACCGGTGTCCTGACCGGAGAACACCCGGCGAACCTTGCTCCTGATCCGGTCGACGTCGGGTATGGGTTGATAGCGAGCATTCCGTTCGTCAAGCCAGTACGCGTGTGTGAATCCAACGGTCTGGATATCACCGAAATCAAGATTGGCAGCGATCGAGATGAAATCGGCCGCGAACGATCGGGGAATGTCTGTGACGACCGAGTTCTCCACGGCATCAACGATCGCCGGGAAGGACCGGAGGATCGTGAAGGGATCAGCTTTCGCCGCGACTCCGCGCAACATGCATCGTTGCCGCTCCATGCGCGTGTAGTCGCTCGAACCCTTCCGATCCCTTGCGTAGGCGAGTGCTTGTGAGCCGTTGAGACGGTTCCAGCCAACATCGACGTCGACCTCGGCCCAGGGATCACCCTCACGAGGAGGCGAAACCTCCGCGTGGATTGGCTGACGGACGTACACATCGATCCCACCGATGGCATCAACGAGGTCGACGAATGCGCCCATGTCTATGAGCATGTAGTAGTCGATGCGCGTGCCCATCAAGTTTTCGAGGACATCGCGCAGGGCAGCCATGCCGGGGTCCGCCTCATTGGGGTACGTGCGAGTCCATCTCCTGGTGTACGGATAGAGCGCGTTCAACTGCTCAGGGAAGCACTCGCAGCTCTCCCACTCAGAAGGTTCCTCCCCTTCTACTATCGGCTCGGGTTCCGGAACAAGGCGCTTCTCCAGGTCAATGAATGCGTCCTCGAACTTCTTCGGCAACGGAACCGAACCCATGTTCCGCGGAAAACTGAAGAGCGCTGCCTTCCCTGTACCGGTGTGCAGGGACGCGACGATCATGGAATCCGTCCTCAGCCCTCCTCGACCCGGGCCGGCATCACCGCCTGCAATGAGAACCGTGATCCGTCGTTCGCCGACGCGTTCGTTGAACGGAAGGAACGGTGCCTCTCCCGGTGGGGTCTTGTTGCCCTCGATCCTGATGCGAGTCTCGACAGCATCGGGATCCCACATGCTTTCATCGAACCCCGACGACCGATGATCGGCGCCCAGCGACGTCCCACTTGGTCCTGCGGCTGGGTCTGCAACAATATCGGCGTCCGTTCCGATCGGAATAATCGGTTCTACGGGCGCCGTCGCGTCGTCGGCCACGAACAACACATCAACAAGCGAGAGGGCATCGAGTGTGTATCGCCCGACGAACAGATGTGGCACCGCAACGAGCAGCGCGAGCATCAGCCAACCAACGGCAAGAGCAGTCGCTCCAGCTCTCGAAGATACATCCCTGTTCGCCAACGCGTAGGCATCCGCGGCAGCCGTCATCCTCCACACTGCGCTGCCTATGTTGAGCCAGAACAAACCCCACAGCACAGCCGGATCGAGCGCAGCACCGACGAGGCCCGAAAGCGAACGATCAACTGCAACGAAGCCAACCACAAGAACAACGATGACCGGCGAGAACCACGCGAGACCTCGCAAGTAGCGGCGCGAGTATGCCTGACCGAGACCGGGCAGAACGACACTGAGCGCACCCGCAATCCACGGACGGGCTGTGTTCGCCGTTCGCTCGTTGTCTGTGGATTGTCGCCTGTCGTTGGCGGCCACCGTCGCCATGATCCCCCTTGGGCCTTCTGCCCCATCAACGGTAACGCGCATCGGAAGATGCGAGCAGCATCCAGAGAGCCAACGGCTGATAGCTGTCGACGGCCCGGTCGCTTCGCTCCCTTACCGACGACCGACAACCGATCGGTCGCTTCGCTCCCTTACCGACGACCGACGACAGGTTCAATCTGCATTGTCGGTTCGGAGTCTCGAAGAACCAGGGAGGTCTGAACCCGTCGTCCGTCGGCTGTTGTCGGTGCTAGATCCGGCACTCGCTGTCGCGACCGGTATCGAATTCGGTATCTGCTTCAGCGTTCAGCGCCCATCGAACGATCGCGTGGATTCGAAGCAGGTCCGGAGTCGGTTTTCCGCGATAATCGAGAGTGGGGGTGTAGAACGGAGGCACGAAACCGATCGTCGCTATGTCGCCAAAATCGAGAGACGATCCATGTCTGAGCAGCGCCGGGAGCAACTCAACCGGGATGTCGGTTCTCACGGACGAACCCACGGCCCTCGAGATCTGTGAGAACCGCGTGGCGATCGTCAACGCATCGGCCTGAGCAGCGACAGCCTTGAGCAGGCAACGTTGCCGCTTCATACGCGTGTAGTCCGATACGGACTTCCGTTCCCTGACGTACGCAAGAGCTTCGTGTCCATCGAGACGATTCCAGCCGGGACTGATATCAACCTCTATCCACTCCTCGCCCTCCCTTGCGGGCGAGACGTCCGTCTGCACGCGGCTCGTCACGTACGCACGAACACCGCCGAGCGCATCAACGAGCCTGACGAACCCAGACATGTCGACCATCGCGTAGTAATCGATATCAAGTCCGAGCATGATCTCGAGCGTGTCGCGAAGAGCCGCCAGACCAGGGTCCACTTCATCGGGATACGTTTCGACCCACTTGCGGGTGTACGGGTAGATCGCGTTGATCTGGTCGGGGAAGCAGAGACACGATACGAACTGATCGGGTTCACCGTCTCCGTCATCGTCGGTCCATTGTTTCTTTTCGTCCCACGGCGTGAGACGCTTCTCGAGATCCACAAAAGCCGTTGACCACTCTTGCGGCAACGGAACGTGAGTCATGTTCCTCGGGATTCCGAAGACTGCGGACTTTCCTGTCTCCGTGTCGAGTGTTGCAACCATGATGCTGTCGGTGCGACTGCCCGAACGCCCTGGACCGCCGTCTCCTCCGACCAGCAGAATCGTGAGTCGGCTGACACCGTCATAGTCGGTGCCGAGCAATGTTCCGAGATGCTTGGGCTGCGGGTCCGGCCTCCATCTCGGTATCCCGATCGCATCAGGATCACCGATACCCTCGGTGAAGAGCAGACCGCGAGGTTCGTGGCTCGGTCGGACCGGCTGCACCGACGAGGGGTCGGCTATTTCGAAGATGACGGCGTCGTCAGCCTGGCGTGCATCGACTGGAGGCGGATCATCGAGCGCCACAACAGGTGCGACCTCACCTGAGACGAATACCTGATCGAGGGCATACGCGGCATCGAGCGTGTATCTCGCGATCACCACATGTGGAGCTGCAACCAGGAAACCGATGAGAAACACCGTCATGAGGGTCCACGGGTTGTGTCGCCCCTTGCTGAGCCGATACGGATCGACAACAGAAGCAACTCGCCATACGACGATCACGAGATTCGCAACGAGGATGCCGCGAAGGACACCAGGTGTCACAAGTACACCAAGGAGATCGAATTTCGGCATCCGAAGCGCAACAGCAGCAACGGCCAGCAGAACGATCGTCGGGACCGCCATCGCGGCTGCCCTCCACCAGCGACCGAGGTACCCGTGACCGAGTCCCGGTAACACCGCACCAAGCGCCGCAGCAGCAACACCCGAACGTTCGCCGATCGGCTCTCCCCTGGTATCGATCATGATCAAAGGCTACGCCAGTTTTCAGTTTTCGGTTCCCAGTTCTGAGTCGGAAGGCATGTCAACTCACAGCTGTGAACTGTGAACTTCCTCACCCCATACCGAGGGCTGACTTCGTGCGAGGGCCCACGAGGCCATCAACCCAGAGCTTCGAGTACTTCTGGAAGGAGAGCACGGCGCGCAGTGTCAGCGGCCCGAATATGCCATCGCTGGGGCCTGCTTCGAATCCTTGTTCATTGAGATTGGATTGAAGGTGCCGAACCGAGTCCCCACGCGACCCGACAGAGAGCACTGCTCCGGAGTCGTCTTGGATGCTGAGGCCGAGGATGGCGGTTTTTGTCGTCCGACCAACCACCCCGTCCACGACGAGGCCGAGGTCTGCTTGGAAGGCCTCAACAGCTGCCTCCGTGAGCGGTCCAAACCTGCCATCGACTCCACCAACAGGGAAACCAAGACCTACGAGTGCGTTCTGCAATGCACGCACATCTGCGCCATGGAGCCCACGACTGAGCAGTCGAGCCCCTCCCACGAGCGGGTCTCTTGGACCGATCCCTACGTCGTTTCCGCCGGCCTTCACGAGTGAGCTGTATGGGTTGACGACGGTGCCTGATGGATCCCGCAACTCGAAATGAAGCTGCGGAGCAACGTCCTCGGCGTTCCCGCTGTCTCCTACCCAGGCAATGTGTTGGCCAGCCTCGACACGAACGCCGGGCTTGATGGCCCGCTTGATCCCCCAGCCCCTGCCATCGTCAGTACCGGTTGTGTCGTTGTCGAGGTGGATGTACCAACTCTCCCAGCCGTCATCGTGGCGAATCACCAGCGTGCAACACCGTTCGGGGTTGAGATCATCCGGCCGGTTTGACCAGTTCACAAGCCGGACGACACCTGCTGCTGCTGCGACGACAGGAGTCATCTTGTCGGCCATGATGTCCTGCCCCTTGTGGAATCCATGGGACCGACCAGCCCAGAATGTGTCTGAGAAGTAGTGCTCTCCATCAACAGGGAACACGAGGTCGTAGTCGACGTCCTGGCCCAGATCGTGAGTTTCGTCCGCTCCCGGACTGTGAGCGAAGGCCACCCCCGGTATCGCAACGATGAGCGCGACGACGGTGCAACCGGCGACGAGAATCCGTTTCCAACCCATGGAACGGTTATCGGCGGCCCGAGCGGACCACTTAGCGGTTCAGAAGACGGACGACAGACGACAGTCCTAACCCTCGCCTTCCGCCTTCCGCCTTCTTGCGGACTGCGGAGAGCGGTGGGCGGACAGCGCCTCAGAATAGGAGCGCAGCGACCGATCCGTCGTCGGTCTACGGGTGGCGAGCGCCAGCGAGCAGCAGGCCACCTAATTGGCGGGAAGCACCTGCGGACTCGGATCGGTCACCCAAGTACCGATCCCCTCATCGACGGTGACATCGGCACCATCGATCAGACCAACGAACCAACGGTCGACGGCTCCAACAAGAGCGTCTCGTTCGAGCGCATCTCTGACAACTTCAGGTGTTGCTTCCTCTCGCTGGCTCACGACGATGATGTGAAATCCGAGCTCCGATTCCACCGGTGACGTAGGAACGTCGATCTCGGCATCCATCGTGGCCGCGGCGAACGGCGCAGGGAAACCAGCAGGTGAGTTACATCCGAGGTCGCCGCCGTTCGGGGCTGAACCGGGGTCAATGGACACCTCCTGTGCGATAGTCGCAAAATCTTCTCCAGACTCGATCCTCGCAGCCACGGCGTTGGCCTCGTCTTCGGTCTCGACAAGGATGTGGGAGGCGCAAACAACGGTCCAGTCGAGCGGCGAATCGACCAATTCTGCGTTGATGACGTATTCGCTGATCGCCTCTACCGCTTCAGCAAGTTGAGCTTGGACGCCGTCTTGGATTATCAGTTGCTCTACGAACTCTCTGACGCCTTCCTCCGATGCGTTCACAGCCGAGAGGTACTCCTCGAGAGTTGCTCCACCGCCCTGGCCGGCGACAACCTCATCGAGGCGGGAGGAGATCTCATCCTCGGTAGGCGTGATCCCGAAGTCTGACGAAGCGGCTTGGGTGATCGCCTCCCACTGGATCACAACAGCCAGGAAGCGATTGAATTCTGATGCCGCGTCCCCTGCCTCGTTCGTGGGGACGAGTTTTTCGACCTCTGAACGGAGGATGTCCGTACCGTTGACCGACGCGACGACATCGTCGCTGGTGCTGCAAGCAGCAGCGACCATCGAGAGCACGACGAGAACCACGAGGAGTCGTTTCATGCACAACCTTTCCTGGAACCGGGAGGCTACGCCCGCACGCGCCATACAGACCTCGCCCCGCCAAGACGCGAACCCAGGGTTCCAGTGCATCGTTTCCGGATGCTCCAGCCCACAGAACGCGAGGAGCCAGACACTCCTACCCTGCGGCTTCAACCGGAGCAGGCATGACGAGCGAGCCAAGAAGCGAACCAACACAACCAGATATCGACTTCGCCGCGCTCGAGACCATCGAGAAGCGGCTGCTCTGGCTCTCGGTCCGCATGATCGACCACGCCAACAGGCGGGGCGAAACCGAGATCAAGGTCGGGGGCCATCAGGCTTCATGCGCCTCGATGGCCACGATCATGACGGCGCTGTGGTTCGCCCACATCGGCGGGGAGGACAAAGTCGCGGTCAAACCGCACGCTGCCCCGCTGTACCACGCGATCAAGTACCTGACAGGTGAGCTTGACGAGAGTTACCTCACGACGTTGCGTCAACGCGGAGGCCTGCAGGCCTATCCATCGCGCACGAAGGACCCGGACGTGGCGGATTTCTCGACGGGCTCGGTGGGCCTCGGGGCAGTTGCTCCCCTCTTCTCTGCGGCTACGCGGAGGTATGTCGATGATCACTTCGGAGACAACCCACCGGCAAGATTCATTGCTATCGCCGGTGATGCGGAGCTTGATGAGGGGAACGTCTGGGAGGCTATTGCAGACCCCTCCCTGCAGGGCCTTGGAAACGTGATGCTGATCGTCGATCTCAACAGGCAGAGTCTCGATCGCATCATTCCCGGCATCCAGGCCCAGCGACTGATGAGCTTCTTCCGCGACGCCGGGTGGCATGTCGTGGAGGCGAAATATGGCACGAAGCTGCTCGATGCCTTCGAACGCCCGGGCGGGGAGTCGATCCGTGCCCACATCGACCAGATGTCGAACGAGGAATACCAGAGCCTGTTCGCGTATCAGGGTCGGGAGCTCCGATCACGGTTCCTGGCGAACGCCGATGCTGCCGTCGGCGAGGCGATCTCGGAGATCCCCGACGACGAGCTCGCGTCGGTGGTCCAGAGTCTCGGAGGCCACGACCTCCGGGTACTCGTCGATGCGTACCAACAATGTGATGCAGTGACCGATAGGCCGAGCGTCGTATTCGCATACACCATCAAGGGCTGGGGTTTGCCGATCGTCGGCGACCCGATGAACCACTCCGTGGTCATGAGCAGTGCCCAGATCAACGACCTTCGCCACGAGATCGGGCTGACCAACCAGAGCGAGTGGGGCCGTTTCGATCCTGCTGCCCCAGAGGGGTTGATCTGTGCCGAGGTCGGCGCGGCCGTCAACAACGAACCTCCACCCCCGAGACCACGCCTCGAGGTGCCGGCCGAAACCGAGGCCAGGCACAAACCCAGGGTGTCCACCCAGGAAGCGTTCGGAAGGATCATCGTTGCTCTCGGGAAGGATGATGCTCTTGCTGCCCGACTGGTCACGGTATCACCCGACGTGTCCGTTTCCACGAGTCTCGGCGGCTGGATCAACGCGCACGGTGTGTACGCGGCGACTGAACACCACGACTACTTCGAGCAAGACCGCATCCTGAAGTGGAAACCAGGTCCCGGAGGCAGACACATCGAACTCGGTATCTCTGAAATGAACCTCTTCCTGTTGCTCGGACAACTCGGTCTCTCCCACGAGCACCACGGGGAGATGCTCATCCCCATCGGCACCGTGTACGACCCGTTCGTTTTACGCGGACTCGACGCGCTGATCTACTCGTTGTACAACGGATCAAAGTTCATCGTTGCAGGCACACCTGCCGGCATAACGCTCGCACCCGAGGGTGGTGCGCATCAGTCCACGATCACGCCGTCCGTCGGACTGGAACTGCCGGGAATCATGCAGACCGAACCGACGTATGCACGGGCTCTCGATTGGATTCTGAGCGATGGGATCAATGTGCTCTCAGACCCACAAGCGACGAGCCTGTACATAAGGATGTCAACCCGCCCCATCGACCAGACGCCCTTCATCGAGGCATCGGAGCGAGTCGGGATCGACAGGCTGCGCCAAGATGTTCTCTCCGGCGGCTACAGGCTCAGAGAACCGGGCAGAGGGGAGCCGCTCATCCTTGCTGCGTCGGGACCTGTGATGCCGGAGGTCCTGCTCGCCGCCGACACGTTGGCAGACGAGGGCGCCGCAGTGACCGTGCTCGACATCACAAGCCTCAACCGCCTGTATCAGGGCTGGCAGAGCGAACTGACCGAAGCAACACGGACCTCAACGATTCCCACGGGACACGGACACCTCGAACAGCTCATACGGCCCGATGAACGCTCAGCACCGATCGTGACCATCCATGATGCAGCTTCCCATTCAATGGCGTGGCTCGGATCTGTCTACGGACAGAGAGCAGTCCCGATCGGCGTGGACCGCTTCGGCGAATCGGGAACGATCCATGAGCTCTACGACGCATTCGGACTCCTACCTCACCAGATTGCGGCTGCGGGCCTCGTTGCCCTGGATTCCGAATAGTGGTTCGTCGATATCACAGCCGGGACACGCGAATTCAACGATTCGGACCCCGGTTACCGATGATGAGCTGGACCATATCTCAGATGTCGGCGACCGACGGACCAGCGATATCACCACGCGGCACCGCAGGTGCACGCGCTTCAAACGTCGGGTATGGTGAGCGCAATGAAGATCGTTCGGCTGGGTCTGTTCGTGGGTGTGTTCACGCTCGTCGTCGCAGCGTGTGGTGGTGACGCGACCGGTGACACCACGTCGACGACAACCACTACAACTGCGCCTCCAACGTCGACCACATCGTCGACGACGACCCTTCCCCCCACAACGACAACAACAACGGCGGCGCTAGGCGCGACGTCGACCATCGTGGTGGTCCAGCAGGACCTCACCGTGCTCGGGTATTTCTCCGGCACGATCGACGGCATTGCTGGAGAAGAGACCAGAACGGCGATCGCCAAGTTCCAGACCGATGTCGGAATCGAGGCGGACGGCAAGTTCGGCCCGATAACCGACGGTGCTCTCGCCCCGAAGCTCCAATCAGACGTCCATTATGTGACCGACTTGCAGGAGAAACTGGTCGAGTTGGAGTACTACGGCGGTCCGGTGGACGGGGACTACGGAAAGGGCACCCAGAAGGGTGTGAAGCTCCTCCAACGGTCGTGTGATCTGGAGGAGACAGGCGAACTCGACATCAACACGCGCCTGTGCCTGGGCGGGCACATCTAGCCAGGCATCAGGCTTCAGGTGCCAGGTGTCAGGGAAGAAACATTCCGACATCCTCCAGCCCTCCGGGCTCGCAGGCCCCCTGCATCGCGACTGCGTCGCTCTGCCGTCCCCCCACAAGCGGAGGACATGCCAATTGAACCTGTCGTCGGTCCTTTGCAAAGGAACACAGTCGTCGGTCGTCGGTGAGCGAGGCGTCGCCGAGTGGTCGAGTGGACGCAGTTCGTCACGTTCCGGTGCACGGTACGCGTACGTCCGCTAGCGTGAGAATTACTTGAGACCCGGAGATAGGAATTCTGGGATTCAGGAGAGCAATTGGAGGCAGACACATGAGACAAAAGACGACGTGGTTCGCACTTGTCCTTGCACTCGCACTCGTTGCTTCGGCCTGTGCAGGCAGCACGACTGAAACAACTGATGCACCGGCCGGAGATACGACGACAACAGCGACGCCGACGGAAACGACCACAACGACAACGCGTGCGCCGGACCCAGGCTTCGAGGGTGCCATCCTCGATGCAGGCGGTTGCGACTACGGCGGTCGCGTCAACACCATCGAGGCCGTAGATGAATTCACCGTTGAATTCACCCTCTGTGGCCCCCACCCCGCGTTCCTCGCTCAGATCGCCTTCGGCGTTTTCGGCATTCAGCCCGCTGAGCATCTCGAGGCAACGGGCGGAGCGCCATTGGACAACCCGATCGGTACGGGACCGTACGCACTCAAAGAGTGGGTCCGAGGCGACTCCGTCGTCTACACCCGCAACGACGACTACTACGGCCAGAAGGCCCCGCACACAACTGCGGTGTTGAAGTGGTCGACGGAGAGCGCTGGACGATTGATCGAATTGCAGAGCGGCAACGCCGACGGCATGTCGTTCCCTGGTAACGAGGACATTGCGACGATCGAAGGTGACCCGAACCTGGTCCTGCTGAACAAGCCGGAGCCGAACATCTTCTACATGGGCTTCACGAATATCTTCCCGCCGTTTGACAACGTCGACGTGCGCAAGGCCATCGCTCTCGGCATCGACCGTCAGCGGATCGTCGACACGTTCTACGCGCCGGGGTCCGAGACCGCTTCTCACTTCACGCCGTGCTCCGTTGAGAACGGTTGCGAGGGTGAGAGCTGGTATGACTTCGATCCTGCGGCAGGTAAGGCTCTCCTCGCAGAGGCTGGCTTCCCTGACGGGTTCGAGACGAAGATCTTCTACAGGGACGTGACCCGTGGCTATCTGCCTACTCCTGGCAACGTTGCTGCCGACATCCAGGCACAGCTCAAGGAGAACCTGGGCATTGATGCCGAGGTTGTCGTGATGGAATCAGGTGAGTTCATCCAGCAATGTTCCTCTGCCGGGCAGTGTGATGGCATTCACCTCCTCGGATGGACGGGTGACTACCCACACGTGACGAACTTCCTTGACTTCCACTTCGCGGAAGGCAACCCACAGTTCGGTACCCCCCACCCGGCGATCTACGAACCGCTGAAAACAGCCTCCGAGATGGCGTCCGCGGCGGAAGCAGCTCCTCTGTATGAGGAGGCGAACAATGCCATCAAGGCACTCGTTCCGATGGTTCCGATCGCTCACGGCGCAACCGCGTTCGTTGCGACGGCGAACGTCAACGGTGCCTACGCGCCGCCGTGGGGCTCAACGCTGTTCAACTTCTGGGATACCGGAAAGGACACCATGGTGTTCGTGCAGAACAACGAGCCGATCTCGCTGTATTGCTCGGATGAGACCGACGGTGAGTCATTGCGAGCATGCGCCCAGGTTGTCGAGGCCTTGTACTCGTACGACCAGACCGGCGACGTTCAGCCACAGCTTGCAACTGGTTGTGAACCGAACGCCGATCTGTCGGCGTGGACATGCTCACTCCGCCAGGGCGTCGTGTTCCACGACGGTTCGAGCTTCGATGCGAACGATGTTGTTGCTTCGTTCTCAGCCGGATTGGATGCAGCGAACCCGCTGCACACTGGAAACAGCGGCGTGTTCGAGTACTACGACTATCTGTGGAACGGCCTGATCAACGCGGAGGGCTGATCCATTGATCTGAGCCAAAGACGGAGGGGGAGGCGCAAGCGCCTCCCCCTCCGTCTACTCTCGTTTCCATACCATGCTTGGTTTTATCACCCGTCGTACACTGCTCGCGATCCCGGTTCTCATCGGGATCGTTGTCGTCGTGTTCTTCCTCATCAGGGCCATCCCCGGCGACCCGTGCACAGCAATGCTCGGCGAACGTGCAACCGAGGAAGCATGCGAGCGATTCAATGAGGCGAACGGTCTGAACGAACCGATCTGGGTACAGCTCGGCATCTACATGAAGAACATCTTCACCTTCAACCTCGGTGAATCCATCCGGTTCTCCCGTCCCGTGAACCAGCTCCTCATCGAGAAGCTCCCTCTCACTGCAGAGCTTGCGTGGTCCGCCCTGTGGCTCGCGATCCTCGGCGGCGTGCCCCTCGGGATCCTCGCCGCACGAAGGCACAACACCGCGGTGGACGCGGGCACGATGGCTTTCGCCAACATCGGCGTGTCCATGCCGGTGTTCTGGCTTGGACTGATGCTGGCGTATCTCTTCGCCGTTGTGCTCAAAGACACTCCTATCGCTCTCCCCCCATCCGGTCGACTATCAGCGGGAGTGTTCTCGATCCCCTACTACGAGGCTTGGGGATGGGAGCTCACGGAAGGAAGCTTCTGGGCGAAGTTCCACGAGTACGTTGCGAACCACTACATATTCAACACATTCATCACGGCCCAGTGGTCTGTTTGGTGGGACGCCGTTCGCCACATGATCCTTCCTGCGATCACGCTCGCAACGATCCCGCTTGCGATCATTGCCCGAATCACCCGGTCCTCGCTGCTCGAGGTGATGAACAAGGACTACATCCGAACAGCGAGAGCCAAGGGTGCGGCGGAGAGGCGGGTCGTCGGTAGACACGCGTTGCGCAACTCGTTGCTGCCGGTGGTTACGATCATCGGACTCCAGCTCGGTCTCCTGATGGGCGGAGCTGTGCTGACAGAGACCGTCTTCGGACTCGCAGGAATCGGACGCGCCCTTTTCGATGCCATAACCGGCCGTGACTACGCGGTCGTGCAGGGATTCACAGTCATCATCGCGCTCGGATATGTGGTGGTGAACCTCTTCGTTGATATCTCGTACGGATACCTCGATCCACGGATCAGGGTGAAGTAGCCATGGCATCGAAAGCAACCATCGCGAAACTGGAGGCAGCCGCCGCCGCAGAAACGCTCACAGATGAGCCGTTGAGCCAGTGGCGACTGACACTGCGGCGGTTCCGAGGACGAACCTCAGGGATGATCGGGCTCAGCATCGTGGTGTTCCTCATCCTCATCGCGATATTCGCGCCCTTGATCTCCCCGTACCATCCCAACGAGGTGCTCATCGGCAAGGAGGACGTCGGGCCCCGAGAGAAGCCATGCATTCAAGCACTTGGGTGTGACCCGGAACAGCCACAACACATCCTGGGGACGGATGCAAACGTTCGCGACGAGTTCTCGAGAATCATCTTCGGGGCCAGGGTCAGCCTCACGCTCGGTTTCTTCACTGTGACCATCGCCCTGCTTGTCGGGAGTTCGCTCGGTGCGATCGCCGGCTACACAGGGGGGTGGTTCGACAATGTGATCATGCGGGTGATGGACGTGGTTCTCGGCTTCCCCTCGCTACTTCTTGCCATCGCGATCGTCGCCGTGTTGGGACCTGGACTGGAAAACGCGCTCATCGCGATCGCCATCGTCAGCATCCCGGCATATGCCCGTGTCATGCGCGCCCAGGTCCTCGCGATCAAGGAGACGGACTTCGTCTCCGCCTCGATCGCTCTCGGGGCATCACCCAGACAGATCCTCCTCCGTCGGGTTGTCCCGAACGCACTCACCCCGCTTGTCGTGCTCGCGACGCTCGGCGTTGCAACGGCGATTCTCGAGGCCGCCGGGCTGTCGTTCCTCGGGCTCGGAGCCCAGCCTCCAACGGCAGAGTGGGGTTCGATGCTTGCATCGGAACGTAACAACGTATTCACCTCTCCACATCTCGTCTTCTTCCCCGGTATCGCCATCATGATCACCGTTCTCGGGTTCAACCTGATGGGCGACGGAATGCGTGACGCCCTCGACCCGTCGTTGCACAAATGACGATCCCAGAGACCCAGGAGAGTGCTTTCACGCCGGACGACCCGACGTCGCTGCCGGCCGGCACAGGGGAAATTCTTCTCGAGCTCAAGGGCTTGAAAACATACTTCGACACCCGGGAGGGCGTCGTCAAGGCTGTCGATGGAATTGACCTCGAGGTTCGTCGAGGCGAGGTGCTCGGCATCGTCGGCGAGTCTGGGTGTGGCAAGTCCGTTACGTCGCTTTCGATCATGGGTCTCGTACCCAAGCCCGGAGAGATCGTTGCTGGCGAGGTTCTCTTTGGTGGCAGGAACATCGTCGAGATGTCGGACCGCGAGCTGCGCGATCTGAGAGGGGAGCATGTCTCGATGATCTTCCAGCAGCCGTCCGGAGCGCTCAATCCGGTCCAACGGTCCGGCGTCCAGATCAAGGAAGTATTCAAACTGCACCGCGATTGGTCGAAAGACGTTCGCGAGGAGCGAGCCATCGAGATGCTCGAGAAAGTCGGCATTCCCGACCCGGAATCCCGAGCAGAAGCATACCCACATGAGCTTTCCGGTGGCATGGCACAGCGCATCATGATCGCGATGGCTCTGTCATGTGAACCAGAACTCCTCATCGCCGACGAACCCACGACGGCCCTTGACGTCACCATTCAGGCGCAGATTCTCGACCTGATCCGTGACCTTCAGGAGCAGTCCCGAACGGCGGTGGTACTCATCACCCATGACCTTGGCGTCATTGCGGAAATGGCAGATCGAGTTGCCGTGATGTATGCCGGTGAGATCGTTGAGGAGACCGACGTACGCACGATCTTCAAGCACCCGCTCCATCCCTACACACAGGGACTCATCGCGTCGATTCCTGTCCTTGGTCGGATGCAGGATGAACTTGCGACGATTCCCGGCATCGTTCCGTCGCTCATCGACCTACCTCTCGGCTGTCGTTTCGCGTCGCGTTGTGCAGCGAGGATCGAGAACGACCTGGAGATCTGCCTCGAGCAGGAGCCAGAACTCGAACAGATCCGAGATGGGCACAAGGTTCGATGCTGGCTTCACGCGAAGGGAGGTGAGCATGAGGGAACCACTGATTGAGATCAAAGGTCTCGTGAAGCAATTTCCCGTGAGGGAAGGTCTGCTTCAGCGCGAAGTTGCCACCGTGAACGCTGTTGCTGGTGTTGACCTCACCATCTACCGAGGCGAAACCGTCGGTCTCGTCGGCGAGTCCGGGTGTGGCAAAACAACTCTCGGCCGCACACTTGTTCGCCTCCTCGAACCGACATCGGGTTCGATCGTCTTCGACGGCCTGGACATCACCCACCTCAAGCCCAAAGAGCTCAAGCCTTTCAGAAGACGAGCCCAGATCGTGTTCCAGGATCCGTATTCATCGCTCGATCCCCGCACGCAGGTCGGCAACTCGATATCGGAAGGTCTCATGCTTCACGGGGTATCCGACAAGGATGAGCGTCAGGTGCGAGTGAGAGAGATGCTTGAACTCGTCGGCCTCCGGGGAAGCCACGCGAGTCGATATCCCCATGAGTTCTCCGGAGGACAGCGACAGAGAATCGGCCTTGCTCGGGCACTGATCCTTCGACCCGACTTCGTCGTGGCCGATGAGCCGGTGTCGGCTCTCGATGTTTCTGTTCAAGCCCAGGTGCTGAACCTCCTGAGGGAACTCCAGACCGAACTCGATCTCACGCTGCTGTTCGTGGCCCACAACCTCGCAGTGGTCGAACATGTGTCGGATCGAGTGGCCGTGATGTATCTCGGACGAATCGTCGAGACTACCGAACGTGAGCGCTTGTACTCGGATCCGCTGCATCCGTACACCGAAGCGCTGCTGTCTGCGATCCCGATTCCCGACCCCGATCGTCCCAGGAACCGACAGATCCTCCAAGGTGAGGTGCCCTCCCCCATCGACCCGCCGTCGGGCTGCTACTTCCATCCGCGCTGCCCCATCGCTCAGGAAGGCATCTGTGACGTCGAAAGACCCGAGTTGCTACGTGCAGAGAACGACGAGAGCCATCTCGCTGCCTGTCATCTGCGAACGGGTGCGTATCAGAACCTCGACCCGCGGAACTTCGCCCCGACGACGGACAACTGATCGGTCTCTCCAGCCCCTCCGGGCTCGCAGGCTCGCAGGCCCCCCTTCTGCGTCGGTGACTTCGTCGCTCTGCTGTTCCCCCGCAAGGGAGGGACATGCCGATTGGACCTGTCGTCGGCCGTCCTACACGGTCGCACCCAGCAGATCCCGCTTGAGAGTGTGGGCCCCTGGCTCAACACCGAGCACGGACGCCTCAGGGACCTCGATCCAGTTCTCGTCGGTGATGGGCTCGGACGCCACGACCACAGACCGATAGTCATCGTCAGCCTCAGGGCAGTGCGATGTACCGCATACGGCACAATCACGGATACCCCGCCTGAACGTCCAATACAGGGAGTTTCCCCATCGGCTTGCCGCAATGTGTCGACCGTCGCTGATGATGAAGTTGAGCTTTGGCAGCTCGGATGCACCCGATCGCATCGACAGGTCAACGAGCTCGAGCACAGACTCTGCCAGGAGCTCAACCACCGGCTCGAGCCCGCCGGCCTGATCGCCGGGGTCGAGACCGTATTCGCTCATGCGGTTCAGCATCCACAAGAACGCCAGTTCGCTGTCCGTCTCACCGTCCGGAGGTCCGTATGGACCGATGTCGAGCCTTGTCGACACATGGTCGAACGCCGGAATCGATCCGTTGTGGGCAAAGGCCCAGGTGCCGAACGTGAAGGGATGGGTGTTCTCTGTCGACACCCTCCCGATCGTTGCAGCGCGAACATGGGCGATGGCGGCCTCGGACCGGATATCGGCGGCGACCTCGGCGAACTGGTCATCGGCGAAGGCTGGCATCGTGCTCTTGATGACCTCGCGATCATCTCCGAGCCAGTGAGCTATGCCCCAACCGTCCGCGTTGCGAATGCCGCGGCTGTCCCTATCGCTCTGTGTTTGGAGTGCGTTCTGAGCGGCGACGAGGCTGCATTCGAGCCTGGTTGGTTGCGTGGCGAGAAAACCGTAGAGACGACACATCGTGGCTCCTTTCACAGTGAGAACCACGGAGACACCTCGGCCGGCCACCGATTGTCGTGTCCGGGACTGAAAACCTGCAGTCGGAGTCGACAAGCGACCCGTATGAGCGCCGACTCGTGGCCGCCGGCGAGCGTCATGTCCGATCGGTCGGCGTCCGGTTGTTCTCACACCTGAAACCTGATGCCAAAGACCCGTCTCCCATGAGATACTTTCCAGAGGAACCATGCGAAATCGGAACGAGTCGTTCAGGAACAGGATCGATGCAGGACGTCGCCTCGGTGCCCTCCTGAGTGCGTATGAGAATGCAACAGACACGATCGTGCTCGGTCTACCGCGGGGAGGCGTGCCGGTTGCAGCCGCTGTGGCTTCGGCCCTTGGCCTGCCACTCGATGTGCTCATCGTTCGAAAGCTCGGCGTGCCAGGTTTCTCCGAAGTGGCGTTTGGCGCCATCGCTTCGGGCGATGTTGAGGTCCTCAATGCGGACGTAATTGCAAGCGCACACATCGATGAGCTTGCGATCGAGCGCGTCCGGCTTGAACAATCTCAAGAGCTGAGTCGCAGAGAACGCGCCTATCGGGGCAATCGTACGCCCCTCGACGTGGCCGGCAGGACCGTGATCGTCGTTGATGACGGCACTGCCACGGGAGCCACGATGCGTGCCGCCGTTGAAGCATTGCGCGTAGCCGCACCGGAGAAGATCATCGTCGCCGTCGGCGTTGCACCACCCGACGTGGCGAGAAGGCTCAGAGAGATCGCCGATGAGGTCGTCACGGTCTTCACGCCCCGAAGTTTCATGGCGGTCGGGGCGTGGTACGACGACTTCACCCAGACCACCGACGCGGAAGTCGTCGCCGCGCTCAATCAATAGGGACCAGAGAAGGCTGGCAGTTCCTGGATGTCACACCTCGCGGCCATCGGCGCTCTGTGCTCTTCTCATCTTGACAAACGTTTCTATCTCCCTTACATTCGCCTCCAATGAATGTTGCATTCACCCGCGAGATGATGTGCATGGCGATGACACAGCCGTGCAGATTCCCCGCGTAGCAGCACAACGCAAACACACCGAAGGATCTGCACCGGCAACGGGGCGGGTCCTTTCTCTTTGTGGCAGCACCCTCCCGAACACCATCGCAACCTTCGGGCAACCCGGGAGGGACCATGACGGACAATTATCGCTACGAGACCCTGCAGATCCACGCAGGCCAAGAACCGGCACCGGGCACAAACGCCAGAGCCGTTCCCATCTACCAGACAACGTCCTACACCTTCGACGATGCAGCACACGGAGCCAGGCTCTTCGCTCTCGAGGAGTTCGGCAACATCTATACGCGGATCATGAACCCCACCACGGACGTGTTCGAACAGCGCATCGCGGCACTCGAAGGTGGTGTCGCCGCCGTCGCTACAGCGAGTGGTCAAGCGGCTCAGCTCACGACGATCACGACGCTTGCGTCGGCCGGGGACAACATCGTGTCGACCTCGTACCTCTACGGAGGTACGTACAACCAGTTCAAGGTTGCCCTCGAGCGGCTCGGCATCGAAGTTCGCTTCGTCGCAGGCGATGACCCTGCCGACTTCGCTGCGCTCATCGACGACCGGACAAAGGCGCTGTATCTCGAGACGATCGGAAACCCACAGTTCAACGTTCCCGACCTGGCCGAGTTCGCAGAGGTCGCTCACGCAGCGGGAGTACCACTCGTCGTGGACAACACGTTCGGTGCTGCGGGGTATCTGGCAAGGCCGATCGATCATGGTGCCGACATCGTTGTCGCCTCCGCAACGAAGTGGATCGGAGGCCACGGCACGTCCATTGGCGGAATCATCGTGGACTCCGGCAACTTCGACTGGAGCAACGGGCGGTTCCCCGGGTTCACAGAGCCCTCCCCCGGATACCACGGGCTCGTGTTCGCAGACACGTTCGGCCCGGATGGTCCGTTCGGAAACATCGCCTTTGCGATCAGGGCAAGAGTCGAAGGGCTCAGAGACCTCGGTGCCTGCTTGTCTCCGTTCAACGCGTTCCTGTTCCTGCAGGGCGTCGAGACGCTTTCGCTACGAGTTCAGCGACACGTGGACAACGCATTGGAACTCGCACGGTGGCTGCGGGATCAGCCGAAGGTGTCATGGGTCAACTACCCCGGTCTCGAGGACCATCCCTACCACGAGGTGGCTGGTCGTGTTCTCACGAACGGATACGGGGCGGTGTTGTCGTTCGGAATCGAGGGCGGAGCGAAATCTGCAAAGCGGTTCATCGATTCGGTTCGGCTGGCGTCCCACCTCGCCAACGTTGGAGATGCCAAGACCCTCGTGATCCATCCGTCCTCGACGACTCACCAGCAACTTGACCGTGAGGAGCAACTGGCGTCTGGAGTGACGGACGATCTGGTTCGGGTATCGGTCGGCATCGAGCATATCGACGACATCATCGAGGACTTCACCGGCGCCTTCGCAGCAATCGAAGATGCCAATGAAGGCGCACGGGCCGTCGCGTCGTGAAGCACACGGTCGTTGTCCCTGGAGTGTTTCCCCTCGAGAGAGGGGGAGCACTTCGCGACATCACGGTTGAGGTTCGAACGTGGGGAAGACACCTTCGCTCGGCAACGCTGATATGCCACGCACTCACAGGTGACGCCGACGCCGACGACTGGTGGCGCGACCTGTTCGGTTCCGGGCACCTGTTCGACCGTGCCGAATCGTTCATCGTGTCGATGAACGCACTCGGAGGATGCTCCGGCACCACCGGACCAACGGAGGTCTCCGATTTCCCACGGCTGACGATCAGGGACATGGTTCATGTTCAGAAGGCGGTCCTTGTCCAACTCGGTGTCACCCGACTGGATCTGGTGATAGGCGGCTCGATGGGAGGGATGCAGGCGCTCGAATGGGCGGCTCTCTATCCGTCGTTCGTCGACACGATCGTCCCGATTGGTGTTGGTGCAGCCCAGTCGGCATGGGCTATCGGGTTGTCCGAGGCACAGCGTCACGCCATTGTCACGGATCCGGCCTATCTGGAAGGCGAGTACAAGCCGGGTGAGCAGCCGAAAGATGGGCTCGCAACTGCCCGCATGATCGCCATGTGCTCCTATCGGAGCCCAACGAGCTTCGCCACACGGTTCGGCCGAGAGGCTGACGAAGGATCCTTCGCGATCCAGACCTATCTCCAGCACCACGGTCGAAAGCTGACGGAGCGCTTCGACGCCAACAGCTACCTGACACTTCTCGACGCAATGGACAGCCATGACCTCGGTCGCAGCCGGGGGCCGCGGGAAGCCGTGCTCAACCGCATCACGAGCAGAGCCCTCGTCGTCGGCATCAGCACCGACGTTCTCTATCCCGTATCCGAGACGAGGGAGCTCGCTGCGGCCATGCCCAATGCCAGCTTTGCAGTCCTCGACAGCCCCAACGGGCATGATGCGTTCCTCATCGACACGATGAAGCTCGAGGCGCTCGTCAAAGAATTCCTGGCCGAATCCCGGCCCCTTGTGGTGATCGAAGGTCGAGGAGCATCCTGGGCGTGAGAACGAGAAGCGTATTACGCAGTACGTATCACGTAGTACGGCTACTGGCGGCCGAGAGGCACTTCACCCTGTAGATTCAAGACCGTGAACACGCTCCTGATCAAACATGCGCGCGTCCTGGCATCGATGGATGCCGCCAGACGCGAGATTCAAGACGGGGGGCTCTATGTTGTTGATGGTTTCATCGAACAGGTAGGTGCCACACACGATCTCCCATCGGAAGCCGACGAGGTCCTTGACGTGTCGGATCACGTTGTCCTTCCCGGACTCGTCAACACCCATCATCACTTCTACCAGACGCTGACTCGCGCCGTGCCGGGGGCCCAGGATGCCGGTTTGTTCGACTGGCTGAGGACCCTCTACCCGATCTGGGCGCGGATGACACCGGAACACATCGAGGTTTCGACGAAGATTGCCCTCGCGGAACTCGCTCTCAGCGGCGCCACGACAGCGTTCGACCATCTCTACCTGTTCCCGAACGGCTCTCGGCTCGACGATGAGATCGAGGCAGCGGGAGAGGTCGGCCTTCGACTCCACGCGTCACGCGGCTCCATGAGTCTCGGAGAGAGCAAGGGCGGGCTACCACCGGACTCCGTCGTTGAGGACGAGGACGCAATCCTCGCCGACACGCAGCGGCTCATCGAGACCTACCACGACCCTGCACCTGGTTCCATGACCCGGGTGATTGTCGCCCCTTGCTCACCTTTCTCGGTGACGCCGGACCTGATGAAGGAGTCCGCCGCGCTCGCGCGTGCAACGGGGACACGTCTTCACACCCATCTCGCGGAGACGATGGATGAGGAGTCCTTCTGCGTCGAGACGTACGGACAACGACCCGTCGAACTCGCAGAGGACCTCGATTGGGCCGGCAAGGATGTGTGGTTCGCACACGGCGTGTTCATCGATGACGTCGAGATCCAGCGTATGGCGTCTGTTGGAACAGGTGTCGCGCACTGCCCATCGTCGAACATGCGCCTCGCATCGGGGATCGCCCCTGTTCGCAAGTACATGACAGCGGGAGTGCCTGTCGGCATCGGCGTGGACGGATCTGCAAGCAACGACGGCAGCCATCTCCTCAACGAAGCCCGTCAGGCGATGTTGCTCGCCAGGCTCGACGCTGCACCGAACCAGTCAGACGGCGAGCTCATGACCGCACGAACTGCGCTCGAGATGGCCACGATCGGCGGTGCATCGGTGCTGGGTCGCAACGATATTGGATCGTTGGAACCCGGGAAAGCTGCCGATTTCATCGCAATCGACCTGAACAAGCTCGAATACGCCGGCGCCCACCACGATCCCGTGGCAGCCGTACTGCTGTCGGCACCATCGACCGTCGACCACAGCTACGTACACGGCCGGCCCGTCGTCACCGAGGGTCACCTCACAAACCTCGAGCTCGAGCCTCTCGTGGAGCGTCACAACGCCCTTGCGTCTGCTCTCATGGGTATCTGAGCGTTTCAGGCTCCGACGGCGGTACTCATCGGCGACAAGCCGGCGAGACGGGCCGGAGAACTCTGCCAGACCGTCCGCAGGTCGCGAGCCATCTGGTGTGGACGGTGATCCACCTCTAGTCTGGAGGTACCGGCGCACAGATGCCGGTCACGCAGATCCAGATCCGCGTCGGTATGACACTTGAAGGACAAAGGAGAGACGATGACAAGAGGCAGGAGATCCATCCGTTTGCTCGTGTTTGTCGCGGTGCTGGCACTTGTTGCAGCAGCGTGTTCCAGCTCGAGTGATGAAGCAACGACCACGACCGCTAGCGGTGGCGTCGGCGAAGAGACCACGACTACTGCATCTGCATCGGGCGAGGGCTTCACGTTCGGGATGATCCTCGTGGGGCCTGAGAACGACAGAGGTTGGTCACAGGCGCATTTCGAGGCTGGCAAGTACGTTGAAGAGATGACCGGTGCCACGATGATCTCTCTCGACACGGTCAACCCGGCCGATAGGCCCGAGACCTCCGTTGAACAGGTTGTTGATGACATGGTGGCCCAAGGCGCCCAGATGATCTTCGCGACGTCTGACGACATGAAAGACGGCATCGAGGCAGCGGCAAAGGCACATCCGGATATCCCGATGATCTGGTCCTCCGGTGACAACGCCTGGACGGAAGGCGAGGCATACACGGGTGACCTTCCAAATCTCGGCAACATCATGGGGAAGATGATCTACGGGAAGCAGATCGCCGGTTGCGCAGCAGCCCTCACGTCTGACACCGGCAGCATCGCTTACCTCGGACCTCTCATCAACGACGAAACCCGCAGGCTTGCGAGCTCGGTGTATCTCGGCGCACGGCAGTGCTGGGCAGATGCGGGCAACGACCCTGCACTCCTCAGTTTCGAGGTGAACTGGATCGGTTTCTGGTTCAACATTCCCGGTGTCACTCTTGACCCGACCGAGGTCACGAACGCCTTCTTCGACGGTGGCGCAGACGTTGTTGTATCCGGAATCGACACCACTGAAGCTCTCGTCGTAGCCGGCCAACGGGCAGCAGCGGGCGAGGACGTATGGGCGATCCCGTACGACTTCATCGGGGCGTGCTCCGAGGCACCCGAAAGATGTCTCGGTGTTCCGTACTTCAACTGGGGACCGTCCTATCTGGACGCGGTCGAATCGGCGATCGACGGTACCTTCACGGCAGACTTCCAGTGGATCGGCCCTGATTGGGATGACATCAACAATCTCGATACTTCGATGATCGGTTGGGTCACAGGCGATGCACTCGCCGACGACGCTGCGGCAACCCTCGACGGGTTCATCGGCGGACTTGGTGATGGTTCCATCGACCTGTTCACCGGACCGCTCAATTACCAGGACGGCTCAGCGTTCCTCGCCGACGGTGAGAAAGGCTCCGACGTCCAGATCTGGTACATGAAGCAACTCCTCGAAGGTATGGAGGGAGCGAGTTCGTCGTAGCGACCCGGTACACAACCAACGTCAGTGGGGAGGCTCTACGAGCCTCCCCACTTCCGTTGTCGAGAGTTCACAGGGAAAGTTTGCAGTTCACAGTTCACAGTTCACCGTCGGAGGATTCTGTACATCTTCCATTGGCTGGTGCAGGGTGATACATCTGCCTCATGCAGGATTATCGCAAGCTCAGGGTGTGGCGATCTTCGATGGCTCTAGCGTGTGAGTGTTACACCGCAACGGAGTCATTTCCGCGCAGCGAGTTGTTCGACCTGACGAGCCAGGTTCGAAGGTCGGCGGTTTCCATTCCGAGCAACATCGCCGAGGGATGTGGCCGAGGTTCCAGAAGGGAGTTCGTTCGCTTTCTTCGGATCGCGTATGGATCAGCGTGCGAACTCGGCACGCAACTGGAACTCTCAAACGAGATCGGCCATGGTCAGAGCCACCGACTCGCCCAGCTACTGAAGGATGCCGAGGAGGTCCGACGTATGTTGGCCTCCCTCATCCAACGAGTCGAACTGGGCAGCATCAGGGTTCCGACTGTGAACTGAAAACTGTGAACCTCTTCCAACTGTGAACTGGCAGGGTCGCCGTGTTGAACCCTCCGAACCACGTGCCGCAGTAGCCTGTCTCCATGGCGCTCGAGATCCGGGACATCCACAAGCACTTCGGTCCCATTCGGGCGAGCGACGGGGTCTCGTTGACGGTCGCGGAAGGATCGCTCCACGGCATCCTTGGCGAGAACGGCGCTGGAAAATCTACCCTGATGAAGATCCTCTCAGGCTTCTACGGGGCCGATTCTGGTGAGGTTCTCCTCAACGGTGAGATACTCGCCCTCGAATCGCCCTCCGATGCCATCGAGTCCGGTATTGGAATGCTGCACCAGGATCCACTCGTGTTCCTGCCGCTCACGGTTCTCGAGAACTTCGCGCTCGGCAGCCCCGGCCCGACACGCCTCGATTGGGACGAGGTCCGTGACGAACTTGACCGCGTGAGTTCCGAGCTCGGGTTCAAGTTCGATCCCTCGAGGCTCGCCGGCAGTTTGACAATCGGGGAACGCCAACAACTCGCCATCACACGCCTGATGTGGCTCGGCGCCAAAGTTCTGATCTTCGACGAACCAACCACAGGGATCTCCGCAACGCAGCGACTGCAACTCTTCGCCACGCTCAGGAGACTTGCTGAGACCGGCCTGATTGTCCTGTTCGTCTCACACAAGCTCGAAGAGGTCGAAGAACTCTGTGACTCGGTGACAGTGATCCGGCACGGGAAGGTCGTGTACGAGGCCACGATGCCCGTGCCGCCAGAGACCCTCGTCGCGAACATGTTCGGCAAGGTGTTTGTCGAACAGGATCATCAGGCAGTTCCGTTGGGCGACACACTGCTTCGGCTCAGCCGCGCCGTCCTCAGGGAGGGTACGACCTCTATCGAGAACCTGAACCTGGAGGTTGCCGCAGGGGAGGTGATCGGACTTGCAGGACTTGAAGGCAGCGGCCAACGAGTACTGCTGCGCGCCTGTGCAGGGCTGTTGGAGCCCGAAGCCGGAGAACTTCGTGTAGACGGCACTGATCTGACCAGAGCGTCGTATCGGGAGCACCTTTCAGCGGGTGTCCACTATCTGCCTGCGGGGCGCCTCGAAGAGGGGCTTGTCCAGGGGGTTTCGATCACGGAACATTTCGTACTTGCCTCACAGAACAAGAGTTTCTTCATCGACTGGAAAGCGGCCGAGCAGGTCGCAGAAGACGAGATCGGCGATTTCTCCATCAAAGGTCTCCCTTCCTCCCATGCCGAGGCACTCTCTGGAGGAAACCAGCAGCGCCTCCTTCTTGCGATGATCCCCGACGTGGTCAGGCTCCTCCTGCTTGAACACCCCACCAGGGGTCTTGATGTCGAGTCCGCAGCCTATGTGTGGACCAGATTGCTGGCGCGTCGATCCAGCGGTACATCGATCATCTTCGGGTCTGCCGACCTTGACGAGTTGCTCAGATACAGCGATCGGATAGTTGTGTTCTTTGGCGGGGAAGTATTCGCGATCCGGAACGCCTCCCAGATCGATGGCGAAGAACTCGGATACCTGATCGGTGGGAGGCAGCGGGTATGAAGAGATCTCGCACCGCCGTCCCGACACTGGTCGCCGTAGCGGCCGCACTGGGCGTAGGTGTTCTGTTGCTGCTCGCTGTCGGCGCCCCCCCGTTCGAAACCTTGAGCTTGCTCCTGGAAGGGTCGCTTGGCTCCGCTTCGAAGATCTCGATCACATTGCTTGCGTGGTCGCCGCTGATACTCGCCTCTGCAGGCCTCGTCATCACGTTCGCCGCTGGGTTGTGGAACATCGGCGTCGAGGGCCAGATCATCATGGGAGCGATTGCTGCTACGTGGGTCGCGAGGACGATCCCTGGTCCGGTCTGGGTTGTCGTTCCTGCGACGATCGTGGCAGGAGCAGCTGGAGGCGCAATCTGGGCACTTCTGGCAGGCGTGCTCAAGACGCACGGCAATGTTCACGAGATATTCGGTGGACTCGGCCTTGACTTCGTTGCTGCGGGTTTAGCCACGTATCTGGTCATCGGGCCGTGGAAGCGTGCCGGTGTCGCCTCGACAAGTGGCACCGACCTCTTCCGTGAAGAAGCCTGGATGCCTGAATTCGAAGCTTTCGGTGTTGGGTGGCCTGTTCTGCCCGTCGTTCTCGGCCTCGTCAGTGTGATGCTCGTGTGGGTTCTGCTGCGTGGAACCTTGTTCGGCCTCAAGCTGAAGGCCGTTGGGAACAACGCCTATAGCTCGTATCTGAGGGGTATCCCGACCAACCGGTACGTTCTCGGCGCCATGGCGATCGGCGGCGGACTCGCAGGCGTCGCGGGAACGGTGCAAGCAACGGCGTTCCACCACAAACTCGTTCCCGCTATATCGGGCGGGTATGGGTTCCTCGCGATACTCGTCGTTCTCCTCGCGGGTTTCAGTGCAGTGGCCATCGGTCCCATCGCCCTGTTCTTCGTGGCCATCTCAGTCGGAAGCACCCAAATCGATCTCAGGCTGGGCCTCGATTCTGCGTTCGGAGGTGTCCTGCAAGGCATCATCGTTCTGTTCGTCCTCTTCGGCGGAGCCTGGGCGGCGAAACGTCAAAGCGGCACCCTGACTCCTCGCAAGGACCCGTAACTGTGGAAGCCACGTTCAATTCCATAGTTGCAGCCGCTGCGCCTCTGATCATTGCGGCGATGGGCGAGACCATCACCGAGAAGTCAGGTGTCATCAACCTCTCCCTCGAAGGAAGCATCAGGCTGTCGGCAATGACAGCGTTCGCTGTGGCGTTCTTCGTAGGTCACGCCCTGGCCGGCTTCGTCGTAGCCGCGATCGTTGGAGCCGCCATCGCGGCGATCGTCGCCTATTCGAGCATCGGATTGAAGCTGAACCAGATCGCCGTCGGCTTCGTTCTGACTTTGTTGGCGATCGACCTTGCCTCGTTCCTCGGCGACTCCTTCGTCGGGCAACGCGGTCCGAGGGTCCCTCCGCTGCGCATCCCGATCCTGTCCGATATCCCGTTCTTCGGCAAGGTCTTGTTCGACCAGGACCTTGTTGTGTACGCCAGTTTCGTTGCCATCGGTGCAACATGGTGGTTCTTCTACCGCACTCGGCCAGGTCTCAATATCCAGGGGATCGGCGAGCGACCTGAGGCCGCGTTTGCTCGGGGAATCGCCGTCAACAAGCTTCGCTTCTGGTACACGGTGCTCGGAGGGGCGATGGTCGGGATCGCAGGAGCCGCCTACTCGCTCGATGTGAAACTGGGATGGAGGGAGACGCTCACCCTCAACCTTGGATGGATCGCACTCGCAATGGTGATCTTCGGAGGCTGGCACCCATTGCGGGTCGCGTTCGGGGCCTATCTCTTTGGGGCACTCCAGGTGGTTGCGTTCCAACTCCAGGACGTCTTCCCCGGCGTGGCGCAGGTACTCCCTGTCGCCCCGTTCCCTCTGATGATCCTCGCTCTGGTCTTCGTCTACGCGGACTGGTTCAAGAAACTCGGGGACAAGTTCCCAAGAGTGCGAAACCTCCTCGGGAGCGAAGCGCCTGCCGCGCTCGGCACAGTGTTCGAACGCGAGTGAGGCTCAGGTCGATTCGATTCCATCGAGTTCCTCGATGAGCGCGGCCTTCTCCCCGTCGGAGAGGAACGATGCCTCGATGGAGTTGCGTGCGAGTTGCACGAGGTCTTCCCCTGTCAGGTCGAGGGCGTTGGCCGCTGCGACGTAGTTGTCCAGGACGTACCCGCCGAAGTAGGCGGGATCGTCGGAGTTCACAGTCACCTTGACACCGAGGTCGAGGAGTCGTTTGAGGTTGTGGTCCTCGAGTTTGTCGAAGACCTGCAGCTCGACGTTCGACAACGGACACATGGTGAGTGGTATCTGTTGCGCGATGAGCCTGTCGACAACCGTGCGATCGGACTCGCAGTTGACACCGTGGTCGATGCGCTCCGCGCCGAGAACGTCGAGAGCGTTGGTGATGTACGCGGCGGGGCCTTCCTCTGCCGCATGCGCAACGGCGTGAAGTCCCGCCCCGGTGGCAAGTCGAAACGCGTCGGCGAACCACTCGGGTGGGTTGTTCACCTCTGATGAGTCGAGTCCGACGCCGATGAGTCGATCGGCGTACGGCTCGGCGCTTCTCCACGTGGCAACGGCCTCCTCAGGGGGCAGGTGGCGGAGGAAACACATGATCAGTCCAGCGGAGATGCCCCAGGCGGCCTCGGCATCCTTGATCGCCCGTGTGAACCCGTCCATGAACACGTCGAACCCGTTGCCACGGCCGGTGTGTGACTGCGGGTCGAAGAAGATCTCGGCTCGGCGAACACCGTCGGCATGTGCGCGCTCGAGGTACGCGAGCATCAGGTCGTAGAAGTCCTGCTCGGTGACCAGGACTTCGGCACCCTGGTAGTAGATGTCGAGAAACGACTGGAGGTCCGCGAAGTCGTATGCGGCCTTGACCTCCTCAACGGATGCGAACGGGAAATCCACCCCGTTGCGTTCTGCAAGTTCGAACATCATCTCGGGTTCCAGTGTCCCCTCGATGTGGACATGGAGCTCAGCCTTGGGAAGCCGACGCACGAACGATGCAAGATCCATCCAACCATTCAAACAGGTACCAGGGGCCAGGGGCCGGACGAACAAGAATCTGCCTCTCCCGCGAAGGGGAGAGGCAGAAGCACGGGACAGGGATTGCATCTGAACCTGTCGCACTGTCGCGAGATACGACACCGCCAGGGGAGAGAAGAAGAGGCTGGTTCGCGTCGTACCTCGTCCCTCGAGTTGCGGTTGGCTCAGTACACTGGAGAGCCGTTGAAGAGAGGGAGAAAC
>CAZWMX010000013.1:0-7604 GCA_964635205.1 uncultured Acidimicrobiaceae bacterium
ACGGTTCACGGTTCACGGTTCACGGTTCACGGTTTGCAGGTACTTTCGGATGCTACGCACTGCCTGCGCGATTCGGTGCTCGTTCTCGACAAGTGCGAAACGTACGTGCTCGTCACCCGACGGTCCGAACCCGATCCCAGGACTCACGGCCACGGCTGCCCTTTCGAGCAGGTCGAGAGCGAACTCGAGACTTCCCATGTGCCGGAACCGTTCCGGGATCTTCGCCCACACGAACATCGTGGCATTCGGTGCTTCGATCTCCCAACCCGCGCGGTTGAGGCCTTCCACGAGTGTGTCACGACGAATCTGATACTCACCGACGACCTCCTCGATGTAGGAGTCGTGTTCGTTCAGGGCAATGATCGACGCTATCTGAATCGGTTGGAAAGTGCCGTAGTCGAGGTAGGACTTGATCTGCTGCAACGCACCGATCATCTCCGCGTTTCCGACGGCGAACCCGACTCTCCAGCCGGCCATGGAATGGGATTTGGAGAGCGTGTACAGCTCGACTGAGACTTCCTTGGCGCCGTCGACCTGGAGCAGGGAGGGTGGCTTGTATCCGTCGAAACTGATGTCTGCATACGCGAAGTCGTGCACCAGCATCACGTCGTTTCGGTGAGCGAATTCGACGAGACGCTTGAAGAAATCGACATCGACCGTCACCGTTGTCGGATTGTGTGGAAACGAGGTGACGATCACCCTCGGTTTCGGCCATGAGGTGCGGAAGGCCGCGGTGAGCCGTTCGAAGAAGTCCGCATCGGTGGACAGGTGCACGCGACGAACGTCTGCGCCCGCAAGAACCGGCGCATAGATGTGGATCGGATAGGAAGGCTCGGGCACAAGGGCGACATCACCCGGCTGGACCAGGGCCCACATGAGATGTGACAGACCCTCTTTGGCCCCGATCGTGTTGATAACCTCCGTCTCTGGGTCAAGGCTCACGCCGTACGCACGCTGGTAACGATCCGCCACGGCCTTGCGAAGGTTGGGAATCCCCCGCGACGCTGAGTACCTGTGGTTCTTTCCCTGCTTCGCCGCCTCAACCAGCTTGTCGACAACACCCGGTGGCGAAGGGATGTCGGGGTTGCCAAAGCCGAGATCGATGACGTCGATGCCCGCCCTGCGGGCCTCGGTCTTTCGTTGGTTGATCTCAGAAAAGACGTACGGTGGAAGATTGTCGATTCGACGGAACTGCATAGCTGGAACCCTAATGCCCTGCTATCGCGGCAGGAGGCGCCGGATGCCATCGGGAATGATGGCCGCTCCCCATGCAAAAACAGAACGGATGAGGTCGAGACCGTCCTCGGTCCCGTCCCAGTACATCCGGACGATGTCCTCGTCGACACCGGACATGAGGTGATCGATCGCGAGGGACACGAGGACGAGATCGTCCAGACGGCCGATGCCGACAACGAAGTCAGGGATCAGATCGACAGGGCTGATGACGTAGGCGAGTACGGCCCCGATGAGGACCTTGCGCCGCATCGGCACCCGACGATCACGGAGCATCCTGCTCAGAAGCTTCACGACGTTCGGCAGCAGCATCGCGGCCTCGATGACAAGCTCTTGACGGGAACGTGCTTCAACCGGCGTGGCATCATCGATGGCGACGATCTCCATACCCCGCGATGTCTCTTCCAAGTTCACTCCCCTGCAGCTTGTAGGGCGGCGCCGATCGCACCGGCCGAGGGTCCCATTGTCGCCACCTGAACTGCCGGGGGCACCCGCAGCTTGCCACCGTGGAGATAGTCAACGAGAACCCTTCTTGCCGGACCGACGATGGACTCCCCTATCGACCCGAGACCACCTCCTACGACGATGAGCTCGGGGTCGAAGATCGCCACGAGACCCGCAAGGCCACGGCCGAAGGATCTCCCGACCTCATTGACAAGAGAACGCGCTGTCTCGTCTCCCCCGTCGGCAGCGGCCACAACCGCCTCACCCGTTATCCGCCCGGATTCCAGGATTCGAGCGAGAGAGCTTTCGGGGTTCGCGGCAACCACCTGACCCGCGAGACGGACCAATGCCGGTCCCGATGCCCTCGTCTCCCAACACCCACGCTTCCCGCAGTCACACAGAAGACCGTCTTCGTCGACCTGGACGTGTCCCCATTCACCTGCAAATCCGCCGCCTCGGTACACCGCACCGTCGATGATCACGGCACCCCCGATACCCGTGCCGAGTGTTACGAACAGGACGTTGTGATATCCCCTGGCAGCACCGATCCGGAGTTCCGCTATTGAGGCCGTATTCGCGTCGTTGTCGACATGAACCGGTACCTCGAACCGATCTGCAACGGCCGTCCGTATGTCGAGGTTGGTCCCATGAACATGCGGTCCCCACAGAAGGGTGCCATCCTTCTGGTTGACAAGGCCCGCGACGCCGACGCCGATGGCTTCCACGTCATCAACGAAGACGGATTCGATGGAACGGATGACCGCGTCGACCGTCCCCGTCGACCGATCGATATCGAGACGTGTTTCAGCGACTACATCCGTGCCGTCCATCCTGACGGCGAGAGCCTTCGTGCCGCCGATGTCGACGCCAATCGTGATCATTCGACATCGATCTTCTGCGGACCATCCGCGTCCGGGTCATCGCCGGGGTCATCAGGCCGAATCGTGCGGGTGATACCGGTCACGAGGTCGCCAACACCCGAGGCAAGCTCGAGCGCAGCTTTCGAGAAGTGGACGAACGCCTTCTTGACACCGGTCACGAGAGGGTCTGTGTTTCGGTTGTCTGTCACGTTCCCTCCAATGTGAAGATGATACGAAGCTCCCCTTCGTGCATCTTGGCACCACGAATCGTACGACGCCGGAGCGAGTCGGGGAGCATCAGGGAACGCCGGTACGGTCCGATCGTGACGAATACCTCGTCACCGTGACGCATCAGATCGATGTCTCCGCGCTCGGTGAAAGGCACGCTCATGATGAGTGCGACATCGTCCCCTTCTTCGGCACTCTCGATACGCAGCGCTTGAGCCTCGGACAACTTCTTGGTCGGATCGACGTCACCGTACAACTCATCCGCGACCTTTCGCAGGAGATCGAGGCCAACCATCTCCTCCTCGAACAGCCTGAGTCTCCGCACGTCGGTGCCTGCGAACCCCTCGTCGATGTCCTTGAGGTGCCCCGCCTGGATCTCATGCCAGCGAGCGAAATAGGGATCAGAAACGGCATCGGGAAGCACGCGGTTCACGATCGCCGAGTCGACCGCGTATCCGAACAGCCCGAGATACGTGTACGTCCGTCTCGCCTCGGAGATGACCATCTTCTCCGGGTTCATGACGAGGCGCGCCGTTGTCACATCACTGTCGGACAAGAGCTCTCTGATGCCATCGAGCCTGTCGTAGAACCGCGCCACCGCATCGAACACGGCCTCATCTGCAATGGGAATCGTCGAGACCCTTGCCATGACGGGACGCACGACCTTCGCCACTCTGCGACCGATCGGGAACATCTTGTCCATGTACCAGGACATGACTTCGGGCAGACTCAGGAGACGCAACGTCTCAGCCGTCGGCGCACAGTCGACGATGATCACGTCGTAGGCCTCAGACCGCGCATGATCACGAACCGTCGCCAACGAGAACAACTCATCCATGCCGGGAAACACGGTGAGCTCCTCGGCCTCGATACCCTTCAGACCCGACCAGTCGAACAGCTCGGTGAGGTGATCCCTGACCTCGCCCCACGACTCCTCGAGGCGCTGTTGGCTGTCTATCTGTTGTGCATCGAGGTTCGGAACCACTGAAGTCGGGCTGTCACCAAGTGCCATGTCGAACGCGTCGGCGAGCGAATGAGCGGGGTCCGTCGACATGACGAGCGTCGAGTAGCCAAGATCTGCCGCCTTGATGGCTGTCGCGGCAGACACGGTCGTCTTTCCGACGCCACCTTTGCCGGTCACGAGGATGATGCGCATCAGACGGTTTCTTCGGCTCGCTTCTTCAGCCCACGAAGCGCCGTCCCGACGATCTGCTTCTCTGCCTGACGGCGGAGGAATCCCGGCACCGTGAAGGCCGGATCGACCTTGAGTGCGTATACGACCTCGCAGCCGTCCCCGAGAGGGTTGAACTCGTAACGTCCGTCGAGGGATTTCAGGTCGGCATTCGGGATCGCCGACCACGCAAAGCCGTTGTCGTATCCGTAGTCGTACTCGAGCGTGTACGAGATCTCCTTGATCATGGCCTCAACAACAAAATCTGCGGTTGCAGGTCGGCCGCACTCGTCCTCGCTGGTCACTTCAACCGATTTGACCCCGTCGGCCCACTCCGGGTACGCCTCGAGATCGAGCGCAACCTCGTACACATGCTGGGGGGTTGCGGAAATCTCAACCTTCTGTACGGTCCCCTCGACCATCGGCACTCCTTTTCGATGCGACGGTCGTGAGAGTAGCGGTACGGGGCCCTACACGGTTGCGCTGATTCTCGTGAGCTCGAGGTCATAGCGATAACGTGAGCCGGGCTGTGGATACACCGCTGCGAACCGTGCAAGGCCTTCGGCGATCTCGACATCGTCAAGGAGCTGTAGCGTGCTCACGAATCGAGCCCGAACGGCGTCAGCCCAGTCACCGGCCGAGCGATCGATCGGCTCACGCGTTGCAGAGATCTCGACATGCCGACCGTGGGATGCGAGCCGACCGGCAAGGTCGGCTGGGTCGGGGAATCGCTCCTGATCGATCTCCACGACCCTTGGAAACCAGCGACCGAGTGAGGATCGAGCTATCGCTCTACGGTCCATCGTCCAGATCTCGATGCGACCGCCGGGTCGGGTGACTCTGCGTGCCTCAGCGATCGAACGCCTCCAATCGCCGTAGTGGATCGATAGGTGGAAATACGCCAGTGCTGCGACGTCATCCCGGAAAGGGAGGGCCTGTGCGGTCGCCCCCACGACGGCGACTCCGTCGTGATGACTGGCTCGCAGGAGCATGGCGGGTGCAGGATCGACAACCACCGGAAACCGTCGCGCTCCGACCCAGACCGCTGCGTGATCCCCGCATCCACCGCCGATATCGAGCAACAACCCTTGGCAGCCATCCGACGACACCTCAGCTCTCGACCGTGCGGCATTCGACATGGGTCTGAGCCGATAGGCATCTGCCAGCTCATCGAAGTCGACGTCAGCCATGACGAACGGCACGGCCCGTCGCTCGGAAGTACCCGACGTTGATACACGTAGTCCTACCAACCTTCCAAGTGGTTGCCTTCGGCTGGTGGATGTCACCGAAGTAGTGAAACGCCGGTTCATGTTCCGAGATGTAGTCGAGGATCTCCGACGACCCCTTCTTCGTTCGCCCGATCACGTCGGAGGCAAGGGCAGGAACATCCGGTGGAACGTGCGTGCACAGGATGTCCACAGGTCCGAGCCTGTCGAGCTTCGCTCTCATTTCGTCGGGCTCGACCTCACCCGGAGTTCCGATGCGGGGGATACCTCCCCCAACGAACCCCACGATGTTCCCCTCGATCGTTCTGGTCTCTGCATCCACGTACTGTGCGGATGCAGGGAGGTGATCCCGTAGCATCTCGGGCCGGTCGACGTTTCCGTACATCACGAACGTTTGTACACCCTCCAATGCCGAACACACCGACCGGTACTCCTCCGCCATCAGCTCACCTATGGCATCGTTCACCTCCTGCGATCTCCCGTCTGTCGCGGCGTGCCACACGTCATTGGCCTCAGCCCATCGTCGACTCACCCGCAGGTGCGAGATCCGTTGGACAACATCGAGGCCGACGACATCGGCCACGATTCCGGCGTTGGTCCGATAGTCGATGAGATTGACGAGATCACCCAGCACCAGAAGTGGCTCGTTCGGATCCGCGACCCTTGCCAGGGCGTCGGCTGCTCCATGGATGTCTGCGACGATGAGCACGGCTCAGGATTCCGAGTCCGGTCCCAGCCATGTCGAGACAGCAACGAGGCCGAATCCGCCCGCGACGCCTGCACCGACGGCGAGAAGGTCCGGCGCTCCGGCGTAGAGAGCCGAGATCCCGGCCATCCCGAAACCGATGACACCGGCAAGCACGAACTGGCCGATTCTCCCAAAGCGACGCGCCGGGTCAACACCCTCCCAGCCATCGACAGTCGCTGCGACCGCTGTTGCCGCGATCCACGCGACCATCGCCAGGAATCCTATGAGCAGCGGAATACCGAAAATGGCTGTCACGGGGTGTTCTCCTCCGCATTGGTCCGCTGTGGCGCGGCAGGGACATCAGCGTAGACCCCACCACGCTCAGAGGCGGCGACCGCTGCCACGAGCTCATCGCGCACCGACCCGGGGAGCTTGCGCTTGAGGGCCGCCCGGCAGATCTCGGTCGCTGTTGAACCGCCGATGCGGCCGACAGCCCACGCGGCGTGGCCCGCCAGGAGCGGGTCGGAGTGCCCGAGATAACCTGCCAGAAGACCGAGAGACGATTCGTCCCCCGTGTTGCCGAGCGCGACCAGCGCGTTGCGCCGCACGAACCGCAACCGGCGAGAGGGGACGTACCAGTGCTCGACGATGTGAGCGAGCGCTCGGTCGCTGAGCGTGAGCACCTCTTGCGCCCCGAGCACGTTGTCGGCCGGCGATACCTTACGCAGCGCCGGTATACCGGGAGGGCATACCGTGAGACACTCGTCACAGCCATAGATCCTCCCTCCGATGGCTGTTCGGAGCCTGTGATCTATCACACCGCGTCGTTGGAGCACCGCTGCAATACATCGTCCGGCATCGAGCACGCCTGGGGCGATGATCGCTTCCGTCGGGCAGGCAGGGATGCACGCATCACACGTGCCACAGGTTCTGCTCATCGGTTTCGACGCGGCGAACTCGGCATCGGTGACCACCGAACCGATCAGGATCCACGGACCAGCGCCAGGCGTGAGAACCATCGTCGATTTCCCCGACCACGCGACGCCGGCTCGTATCGCAACGGCTCTGTCGATGAGCCTGTTGTCGTCGAAAACGATCTCGGAGCGATGGCCGGCTTCGTCCAACACCGATGCGATGTCGGCCAGCACCGTGCGCAGGCCGTCATATCGATCTCCGTCTGCGAATCGGGCGACCGTCCTGGTCTCGCTCGTTCCGTCACCAACTGCGAGATACGGGACAGCGGCCACAACGATCGATGCCGCCCATGGGAACGATTCCGCAGGATTCGAGGCAATGTCCGGATGGGCATAGGTGAAGGAGAGCCCACCATGGAGGCCTCTCGACACGCGGTCCTTGAGCCGGTCCGCTTCCTCGGGGAATGGCGCCAGATCCGTGACACCGATCGCTGCCGATGCGTGATCGGCGATCTCGGTGACGAACGCGTACAGGTCCATGTCGCCACGTTAGGTGTGTCCGCCCTCCCCCGTCACGGTCCACTTGCGGACGACGCCTGATTGGACGCCTGGTTGTTGGGCACGAGCCTGATCGGCGGGACGAGCCCGATCTTACTCATCGAGTCGATGGCGGCCTGCTCGGCTTCTGCGAGGTCGAGGATCCCGTTGTCCTCAACGAGCGCCGAAACCACACAATCGTCACACACCCTTGTCCCGCGCATGTCACACGTCCCACAATCGATGATCATCTCGACCTCCTTTGCACGGGAGGCTACGAAACGGGTGTGACACAAAACAGGT
>CAZWMX010000013.1:7704-9547 GCA_964635205.1 uncultured Acidimicrobiaceae bacterium
CTCGGCTTTGAGGTTCGCGAGCGTCTCATCGGCCTTGGCCTCGTCGATCGCCTCGCGAAGCTCTGCCTCTGCACCTTGAGGTGTCGCCTCGAAGATCTCGGCCTTTGCCATGGCCTGGGCCTTGCGTGCCTCGATCTTGTCCTCGACGGATGCAAGGGAGGGCATCTCATCGTCAAGCGTTGCAGACATCGACTGGACGGCAGCGTTCACCGACTCCTGCATCTTGGCCTGCTCGAGAGCGCCAAGGAGCTCCATCTTCTTCGATGACAGCTCCTCGAGCTTCGCAGCGTTCGCCCGCACGGCGCGTTTCGCGTCGTCGGCTTGAGCAATGGCTGTTTCGTACTGACTCTTGAACGACACCAGGTTGTTCTCTGCAGCCTGCAGCTTTGTGGCCTGGCTCTGCGCGACACCTGTCCACTTGGCCACCGCCGCTTGATCGCCGGCTGCCTTTGCTTCCTCTGCCTTGAGGATCGCCTGCTTCGCCATCTCTCGTGCCTCACCGACATCGTCCGCAGCGTCGTCGATCTTGCTCTCGAGCTTGGTCCGGTGGGCCACGATGTTCGCTGCCTGATTCCGAAGCTCCTGGTTCTTCTTGTTGGCATCATCAACAGCCATCTGGATCTCGATCTCAGGATCCATGATCTCGTCAGACGTCTTCTTGAACCACGACTTCATGTACTCGAACCATTTCTTCAACATCGGTCTCCCTCTCTGCTTTCCGGTATCTGAAGTCTAGGAACGTCGTCAACCCCGCCGCCGACCCCCGCCGCGCATGCGCCCGACGCCCCGAGAAAGAGAAGGTGCGGACCTACGCCGCCCGCCGCCTGATGACGACATCATCGAGCCGATCAGCAACCCCTGCATCATCTCCAACGTGCCGGATGTCCGACGGCTCTGCGGCCTGCGATACGAGGGCTGGGAAGCCCGGGGTGGGGGGACGTCGAACGCGTCGGCATCGGACGAACGAGAACCGTCGGAGGCCGGCGACGGCGCCATTCGCGTGGGAAGTTCAGGCTTCTTCGGTTTCTCGGGAAGCGGCTCTCCGTCGAGAATGGCATCGGCGGTGTCGAGGTTCCAGATCGCAACGTCGAGCTCCTCGGCCATCGCCATCAGCTGGGGCACACCCGATGCCTTCTCGTAGTCGTCGAGTGCCTGAGCGTACGCCGAAGCCGCAGCGTCGTAGTGCTCACGAACCGTTGCATCCTCCGACAGGGCGACCTCACCCTCGAGGTCGATGATGTCATTGGCTACATCGTCGAGGCGCTTCTGCACCTCCGCTCTCGCCCTGTCGACCGCGTCGGCTGCACGTTTCTTGGAGGACTGTGAAGCTCTCCAGAAGAGAAACGCTCCCCCGCCGACGATGACGATCAGGATTACCCGACCCCAACCGAATCCGCCGCTCCCACCTGCCTCTGTGCCTCCAACGGACTTGCCGGTGAGGCTCGAAACGAAAAGCTGCACGACCTCGGTATCTGAACCACCGTTCAGTGAGGCGTCCGTCGCAGAATCCAGCTGCTCGCGGTTGTAGATATCACCTTGCGATGCCCAGCCAACGGTCTCGGGTCCGACGGCGAACACCGTGCCGATACCACCCATCGCATCCAGCGTGTTCTCCGCGAACACGGTTGCACCCCCGGATGGTTCCGCCGCGAGCACGGCCACAGACAGAGCACCACCTTGGAACCGAGCCTCCGCAACGGCGTCGCTGACGTCTCCGGGATCGGCATCTGAGCCCACTTCGATGAAGTAGCCGTTTGCCTTGAGCTCGGGAGCAACGTCAGCGGGTTGAGCAGCGGCGACCAGAAGCACAAGAGCGGTCACGGCGATAACGAAACGTGTCATG
>CAZWMX010000013.1:9647-21542 GCA_964635205.1 uncultured Acidimicrobiaceae bacterium
ATGAAACTTGGACTCAACATCGGATACTTCGGCACCGCGATTGCGGACGACTTCACGCTCATCTCGACGGCTGAAGATCTCGGCTACGACAGTGTGTGGACCGCTGAGGCCTACGGCGCAGATGCCCTGACACCGTTGGCGTGGATCGCGGCGAAGACCGAACGTATCAAAGTCGGGTCGGCAGTGTTCCAGATTCCGGCACGCACACCGGGGATGACGGCGATGACAGCGTCGACCCTCGACATCATGTCAAACGGTCGCTTCCTGCTGGGCCTTGGTGTGTCGGGACCTCAGGTCGTCGAAGGGTGGCACGGCCAACCCTATGGCAAACCTCTCGGCGTCACTCGTGAGTACGTTGCGATCCTGCGCAAGATGTTCGCAAGGGACGAACCGGTCAGCTTCGACGGCGCCTACTACCAACTCCCCTACACCGGTGACGGCGCAACGGGTCTTGGCAAGCCGTTGAAGATCATGCATCGACCCAAGAACCCTGATCTGCCCATATACATCGCCGCCATCGGCCCGAAGAACGCCCAGCTCACCGCCGAAATCGCCGACGGTTGGCTCCCTGTGTTCCTCTCTCCCGACAGGGTGGGCGAGATGTATGGACCACTACTTCAGGCAGGATTCGGCAAGTCGGGCGAGGCCGACAAGGCGAACCGATTCGAGATCGCACCGACGGTGAGCGCTCTCGTCACGGACGATCTTGATGCCGGTCGTCTGTCGATGAAGCCGTTTCTTGCGCTGTACATCGGCGGTATGGGTGCAAAAGGTCGCAACTTCTACAACGACCTCGCCTGTCGATACGGGTACGAGGACGAGGCCGAGACGATCCAGGATCTCTACCTTTCCGGCAAGAAGATGGAAGCAACCATGGCGGTGCCGGACGCTCTCGTCGATGAACTGGCACTCGTCGGATCGAAGGAACGGATCGCAGATCGATTGGATGCATGGCGCGACGCGGGTGTCACAACGATGATTCTCAACACGACCGAAGTGGCGACACTGAGAACGTTGGCCGAATTGGTGTTGTGACAGAAGCCAGAAGCCAGATGCGAGACAACGAACTATCGATCAGACTCTGAGGGCAGGGGCACCGCCAGTCTGAAGGTTGCTCCGTCAGCCTCGACATAGGTCAGGCTCCCACCCATCAGTTCTGCGAGGCGGCGCGACAGCGCCAGACCGAGCCCAACCGACGCCTTCACGGCACGGGAGGAATCTGCCCTTTCGTACGGCTCGAATATCCGCTCGCGATCGTCATCGGGGATTCCCGGTCCCGCATCCCGCACATCGAGGAACGCATGGCCATCATGTTGTCCGACACTCACCGTGATGGGTGAGGCTCCGTAGCGGAATGCGTTCGTGAGCAGGTTCCGGATGATCTGGCGCACCCGGACCGGATCTGCGAACGCAACGGAATCTGCATCCTCAACGATCACGTCACTCCCCTCCGGGACCACGAGTTGTGCAACCACTGACTGGGCGAGCAGCGAGAGGTCGATGCGCTCGGGGAAGACCGGTAGTGTTCCGTCCTCAGAACGGGCCGCCACAAGGAGATCCTCAACGAGGTCGGCCATCTCTCTCGATGACTCGAGGATGATCCCCATGAGCTGGTTCCGCTCCTCCACTCCGAATCCATCCCCGGCTGTGATCAGTTCGTCTGCCAGCCCGACTACGGCTGTCAGTGGCGATCGCAGCTCGTGACTGACCGAGGCGATGAGCTGATCCTTCGAGGACAGCGAGTGCTCGAGCCGTGCGCGGTTCTGGGATCGCTCGAAGAACGCGCTCAAGATATCGGCGATCGTCCGAAAGAACGTGATGTCTCGGTCAGTCCACGGCGAACCGGTGTCATTCCTCAGGAATGCGACGGCGCCATACCAGGCTCCGCCAACGTTCATGGCAACGATGATCCGTTTGGAGGACTCCCCGTCAAAGAACGCGACCTCGTTGTTCTGAACGGCACGGCGAATCTCGGGCATCTCGTCGTAGGAGATGATCTCCTCGAGATCATACGTCGGGGATATGCCCGGTGCCGTCCAGAGAGCGGCGACGCGTGCGCCGGGAGACCCGTCAGCCACCAGCACCGTCTCGGCAACATAAACCTCGTCGACGTTGGCTGCCGTTCCGATGGCCGAGAGAGCCGGTTCGAGGTCCGCAGACTGCTCGCCGAGTAGCGCACGAGATGACCTCGCCAGAGCCTCCTCGTACCGCAGTCGCCCGTCGAGGTCACCGATGAGCGACTCACGAACACGAGAGCCCTCTGCGCGCTCCCAGAGTGCGGCAGTAAGGTCGGCAAGTGTCCTCAATAGGATGAGATCGTCGGTGCGCCATGCCCGCTCAACGTCATCATCGGCAGCTCCGATGACACCGACCCAGTGCCCGTTGACGATGATGGGCACATCAACCTCAACCTGGATGCCGGACCCCCCTCCCCTGTCGTATGACGTGCCACGTGCCTCCTCAACGCGATAGAAGAAAGGTGCACCCCCCTCGAGATGAGATCGAGCCCCCGGCATGACCGACCAGGGCATCATCGCTGATCGGTCGAAAGAGGGGTGTGCGCGTCGTCGATCGACAGATCGCTCGTCCACGACTGCGCACAGACCGAGTTTTGGGTCCTCAACGTTGCGTTCGACGAAAACAACCGCCGTGCCCATCGCCTCCCTGATGGCGTCGAGAGCCCTCCCCATGGCGGCGACGTCGTCCTGTGCAACGAGAGCCCGTGAGGCTGCCGAAATCGCGTCGGCAACCTCCACCTTGCGAACAAACGTGCGATCCCCCTTGCGGGTGACCCTCGCGAACTCACTGACGATTCCAACGGTGGCCAGCCCAAAAACTACAACGGTCACGATGCCGGCGACGATCGAACGTTCCAGCGATTGGTCATGAAGACCAATCAGGTATGGAAGGAATGACGCAACGAATCCCATGATGACCGCAAGGACTCCGACCATCCATACCCTGGGGGACTCCCCCAGGACTGCAACGACGAGGATGAAATAGGCAACGACGGCACCGATCGCGACACCCGGAACACCAGCCAGCACCATCGCTGTACCGGTGAAGAGGATGTCGGAAATGATCGTCGGTGTAGTTCTCAGCCTTTTGTTCTTGAGTGCGAGTGAGGCATCAGCGGCGATCCCGATACCCGTGACCGCGATCAAGAACATCGCAGGCCACGCGAGCAGGATGCCCGAGACCACACCGAGCGACGCGGCGATCGCCCCGGTGAGTCTTCGATAGCTGTGCCACCGCTGGGTGATCGCTGCCCGCTTGGGCTCGGGAGCCGAACTCGATTCGATATGGGTACGCGGAACCGTCGCGGTCAAGTGAGATCCGTTGGTCGCTGCAGTGTGTATCGGCGGCTCACGGCCAGTGTTGAGGAATCTAGCTCCACTCCACGAAGGCGGTGGCCCACACGGGGAGACAGCCGTCGATCGTGCAGCGGTCACGAAGCTCGCGGTCGTTCGTGACAACCACCGTCCGGTGCGGCTCTGCGTGCACGAGATCAACGATCATGTCGTCAGCCTTCTCCCCACGGGAGAAGCGAACCGAAACTCCAGCCGAAGACCGAAAACCCTCACGACCATCTTCGTCGGGTCCGTCAAATACGACAAGAACGTCCGCCTCTGAGCTTCTCACCAGTCGCGCTGCACGGCTCAGGACATCGTCCCTGGCATCTCTCGTGGCGAACCGTTCACCGTAGATCTCTCCAGCAACGTTGTATCCGTCGATGATGAACCTCGTGGGCGACTGTTCCACGAGAGACGAAAGCGCCGAGGCGGAGTCGGGTGGGATTCCCGCCGGCACACGCAACGGATCCGTCACGGTGGGTGGCCTGTCCGACCTACTCCTGGTCCGAAATGGTCTCGCATTGCGCTCCACCACGTCGAGCCACCGGGCGAACTCGAGAGGATCAGATGGCGAAGCATCGGTGCGGACACCCCGTCCCGACGGGTCACTCGATTCTGCACGTTTGCGGAGCCTCTCCATCACCACCTCGAGCCTGTTCCGCATCTCGACGAGATCGTCGCGCAGATCACGGATCTCCCCATTCAGTTCGCCGATCTCCGACGTCTTGACAGCCACTATCCGGCGCAGCTCCTCGGCTCTCGCCTCCGCCCGTTTGTGCCCCTCCGACACGGAGTTCCGAGCCTCGCCGAGAGCCTTGAGATGGTCAGCGCGGGCAGCCTTCATCCTCACCTTGGCTTCCTCGAGCTGACCGGTGAGCACGATGATCCTCCGGTTTGCCACTGCCAGGTCGCCCTCTGCCTTTCGATCGTTCGACGCATCCACCCTGGCGGCGAGGCGTTCGAGGCCGATCTGTGGATCGTCCAGGAATGCTTCAAGGTCCGCATCGGAGTTTCCTCCGGAACCGAACCGATCCCTGACGGCTTCACGGAACTGTTCGCTACTGATCAGCTCCTGCAGCACGGACCTCGCGAAAGGAGGCGGAAGCGTTCGAGCCGAGCTCTTCGCCACCTTTCGAAGCCCCGTTGGAACGTCATCAGGCTCCATGTCGGAAAGCTCGATACGCGCACACTCGACCACGGGCCGGAGCATCGCGATCGTGTCCTTGTCCAACGTCATGATCACCTCCGGTCACATTCCACGGGTCGTCATCTTGACATGCGTTTCCACAGTGCCATACTCGCAGGCCATACCCGCGAATGGGGCAACACACAACATGACAATCCGATACGAGCTGGTACTCATCCTTATGTAGGCGCATCGAACCGTGGATGCGCCCAACCCTCCGTGCCCCGGAGGGTTCTTTTGTACCCGGAGAACAAGATGGCAGAACAACTCAGTGGAGCCGCGATACTCATCCGATCCCTTGAACACGAGGACGTCGAGATGATCTTCGGCGTTCCCGGTGGAGCGATCCTGAAGGCCTACGACGAGCTCTACACGAGCCCGATCCGCCACATCCTGGCTCGCCACGAGCAGGGCGGTGGCCACATGGCTTCAGGTTATGCGCATGCAACGGGTCGCGTCGGTGTGACGTTCGCAACCTCTGGACCCGGCGCGACCAACCTCATCACACCACTTGCTGATGCCTATATGGATTCGATTCCCGTGGTTGCGATCACCGCTCAGGTCGGCTCGACGTCGATCGGTCTCGATGCATTCCAGGAAACACACACCTGGGGGATCTCGATGCCTGTCACCAAGCACAACTACCTCGTGACAGATATCGACGAGATCTCTTCGACGATCAGGGAGGCATTCCACATCGCCTCGACCGGACGACCTGGTCCCGTGCTCGTCGACATCACGAAGGACGCCCTCGCCGACACCATGCCGTGGCACGGTCCCTCAGTGATCGACCTTCCCGGTTACAAGCCGTCGGTCAAGGGTCACCCCCGTCAGGTGAAGGCCGCAATGGACGAAATCCTGAAGTCCGAGCGACCCGTGCTGTACGCAGGCGGAGGAATCATCCGTGCCGAAGCGAGCGAAGAACTTCGGGAATTCGCAGAGCAGCACAACCTTCCCGTGGTCACGACCCTGATGGCCCGCGGAGCGATCCCCGATTCACATCAGCTGACACTCGGCATGAGCGGGATGCACGGAAACTACACCGCAACGACCGCGATCCAACAGGCTGATCTACTCATCACGATCGGAGCGCGGTTCGATGACAGGGTGACAGGCAATCCGAAGTTCTTCGCCCCACATGCCCGTGTCATCCATGTCGACGTCGACCCCGCCGAGATCGGCAAGATCCGCAAGGTCGAGATCCCGATCGTCGGGGATGCCAAAGCAGTGCTCGAACAACTCCTTGCTGAGGGCGCAGAACGCCTCGGGCACGATCCCAGTCCCGAACGACCCGAATGGATCGAAACACTCAAAGGATGGCAGCGCGATTTCCCACTTGCCTATGAACAGGATCCCGAAGGTCTCATCCAGCAACAGTATGTGATCGACGAGCTCTCCAAACGAACCGACGACAATACGATCGCGGTCGCTGGAGTCGGGCAACACCAGATGTGGGCTTCGCAGTTCTGGAACTTCGAACATCCGAACACATGGATCAACTCTGGAGGACTCGGAACGATGGGATACGCGGTGCCTGCTGCGGTGGGAGCTCAGGCGGGTATGCCGGATCGAACCGTCATCGCCATCGATGGGGACGGGTGCTTCCAGATGACGTTCCAAGAACTCATCACCGCAGCGCAAGAGAACATCCCTGTCAAGATCGCCGTGTTGAACAACGCGAATCTCGGCATGGTTCGCCAATGGCAGAAGCTCTTCTACGACAACCGGTTCTCGGCCACGGAGTTGTCGCATGCAAACCCGAACATCCCGATGCTCGCTGAGGCCATGGGATGCGCCGGATTCCGCGCCGAGACACCCGGGGACGTCGTCCCCACGATCGAGAAAGGTCTTGCGATCAACGATCGACCGGTGGTGATGGAGTTCGTCTGTGATCCCGATGCGATGGTGTTCCCCATGGTCGTGGCCGGCGGATCGAACGACGAGGTTCTCATGGGTCCGGAGGATCTCTGATGCCCAAGTCCCAACATCTCATCACTGTGACGGTCGAAAACAAGCCTGGTGTGCTTGCGAGGATCGCTTCCATGTTCGCTCGGAGAGACTTCAACATCCACTCACTCGCCGTCGGGCCCACCGAGGATCCGTCGCGGTCCCGGGTCACGATGGTCGTCGATGGCCCTGAGATGGAACAAATCATCAAACAGCTCTACAAACTCGTGCACACGATCAAAGTCACGGAACATGCCCCGGGTGAAGCTGTTGAGCGAGAGATCATGCTCGTTCGCGTCAACGCAGACCCGAAACGACGCAGCGAGATCCTCGATGCAGCGAACATCTTCGATGCAACCGCCGTCGATGTCGGTGCGAACACGATCGCCTTCGAGGTTGTCGGCGAGCCGTCACGGCTGTCAGATTTTCTCGAATTCATGAGGACGTACGGCATCGTGAGCCTCGTCAAGTCGGGGCGGATCGCTCTCGCCAAGGACAGCAAGTCACAGTCCAAAAAGAACAGACAAGTTGTGTAGGAGCCAGAAACATGACAACGATGTACTACGAAGCCGACGCAGACCCCGGTCTGATCACCCGCCGCAAGGTCGCGGTCATGGGATTCGGGAGCCAGGGGCACGCCCACGCGCTCAACCTCAAGGAGTCAGGCGTCGATGTTGTTGTCGGCCTCCGTGACGGATCACCCAGGGTCAAGGCTGCGTCGGATGCCGGATTGAAGGTCGTCGATCCTGAGACGGCCGCCGAGTGGGCAGATCTCATCATGGTGCTCGTTCCCGATCAGGTACACAAGCAGTTCTACGAGGATGTCATCGCGCCGAGGCTCTCCCCCGGTGATGCGTTGTTCTTCGCTCACGGTTTCTCCATTCATTTCGAATTCGTCACACCGCCTGAATACGTGGACGTCGCCATGGTCGCGCCGAAGGGACCGGGGCACCTCGTCCGTCGCCAATACGTCGAGGGCTCAGGTGTCCCAACGCTTGTGGCTGTGAAGCAAGACGCCACAGGGGACGCCTTTGCGCTCGCGCTCTCCTACGCCCACGGCATCGGAGGCACACGGGCAGGGGTGATCGAAACGACATTCAAGGACGAAACCGAGACCGATCTGTTCGGTGAACAGGTCATCCTGTGCGGTGGCGTCGACTCCCTGATCCAGGCTTCCTTCGAGACTCTCACCGAGGCCGGCTACGAACCGGAGATGGCGTACTTCGAGGTTCTGCACGAACTCAAACTCATCGTCGATCTCTTGTGGGAGGGCGGCATCGAGTGGATGCGTCACTCCGTGTCGGACACGGCTGAATACGGGGACGTGACCCGTGGTCCTCGAATCGTGACCGCTCAGACGAAGGCAGAGATGGGCAAGATTCTCGCAGAGATCCAGTCCGGCGAATTCGCCAGGGAATGGATGGCTGAGTACGAGGCAGGCTCCCCGAACCTGAACGCGGCCAGGGCGGCTATCGCCGAACACCCCGTCGAAGCAACCGGCAGGCGCCTCAGGGACATGATGACCTTCATGGTGGCCAAGACCCCGAAGGACGACATATGAGCGACCGTCTCATCATCTTCGATACGACGCTGCGCGACGGTGAGCAGGCGCCCGGGATCGCGCTGTCGCCGGACGACAAGGTCGCGATCGCAAAACAGCTTGCGCTACTCAAGGTCGACGTCATCGAGGCCGGCTTCGCAGCCTCGAGTCGCGGCGACTTCACGGCTGTGGCGCGAATCGCTGCCGAGGTGCAGGGGCCGATCATCGCCAGCCTGGCGCGCACACACCCAGATGACATCGATCGAGCATCCGATGCCCTCAAAGCCGCAGACAACAAGCGTATCCATGTGTTCATGTCCACCTCCCCCATCCACATGGAACAGATGCTGCGGATGACCCCGTCCGAGGTTCTTCGCTCTGTTGTGGAAGGTGTCACTCGGGCGAAGCGGTATGTCGATGACGTCGAGTTCTCCCCTCAGGATGCCACGAGATCCGACCCCGACTTCATCGTTGAGGTTTGCCGGGCGGCCGTTGCGGCCGGCGCTACGACGATCAACATCCCCGATACGGTCGGGTACGCCATGCCTGAGGACTTCGTCGAGCTCCTCACCAACGTGTTCGACAACGTGCGGGGCGGGAACGAGGACGTGATCATCTCCACTCACTGCCACAACGATCTCGGGCTCGCCGTTGCGAACTCGCTCTCTGCGATCAGCGCCGGAGCCAGACAGATCGAAGGTGCGATCAACGGGATCGGTGAACGGGCAGGCAACACGTCAACGGAAGAGATCATCATGGCGGTGAGCACCCGTCCCGACTACTTCGACGTCGAGATAGGCGCAGATACGACCCAGATATTCGAGACGTCACGCCTTGTCTCGAGCCTCACCGGCTATCCGATCCAGTACAACAAGGCTGTGGTTGGCCGGAACGCTTTCGCTCACGAGTCCGGTATCCACCAACACGGGGTGCTGCGGAACCGCGAGACGTACGAGATCATGGATCCAACCGCGGTCGGCCACGAGTCCGTGCTCGTCCTCGGAAAACACTCCGGCCGCGCAGCGTTCCAGGACGCTCTTGTCAAGATGGGCATCTCACTCGAAGACGTCGACTTCCAGGCCTCATTCGATCGTTTCAAGGAACTGGCCGACCGCAAGGGTGAGATCTCGGAAGAGGGCATCAGGGCAATCGTTGAGCAGGAAACCGGCACCGATTTCGAGGAGATGCGCTTCGAGGCGATCCATGTCTCCGGTGGTTCGAACAAGATCCCTGTGGCAACGGTGACGCTGTCTCGAAACGGTGACACCGTCGAAAAGACCGCTCAGGGCGACGGCATGATCAATGCCGCCTTCGTCGCCATGCAGGATGCCTACGGCATCGTGGCGAGGCTCCTCGACTACAGGGTCTCCCCGATCACATCCGGGGCGGATGCCATGGCCGAGGTGAATGTGATGATCAAGGTTGGTCCATCGACCTACTCTGGTCGCGGGGTTTCGACGGATGTCGTCGAGGGTTCCGCGAGGGCGATGGTATCTGCCATGAACAAGGCTGCATTCGACCGCGGAGTCACAGAAGACACGCGAGACTCAGAAGCGTGAACGCACACTTCGCCCTTCTCCCAGGCGACGGTATCGGCCCCGAGATCGTTGTCCAGTCCAGAGTCGTCCTCGATGTTGTCGCTCGACGCTTCGGACATGAGTTCACGTACTCAGAGCACCTGATGGGTGGCTGCGCCATCGACGCAACCGGCGACCCCCTGCCGGTAGCGACACTGCAAGCTTGCGGAGAATCCGATTCCATCATCCTGGGAGCCGTCGGCGGTCCGCGGTGGAACGATCCGGATGCCAAGACCCGACCCGAGGCTGGTCTGCTCGCGCTCCGCAAGGAACTTGGCCTCTACGCGAATCTGCGTCCCGTGAAGACATTCGATGCCCTCGTCGACGCTTCTCCTCTCCGCCGCGACATCGTCGAAGGCACCAACATCCTGTTCCTCAGGGAGCTGACCGGTGGTATCTATTTCGGTGGCTCAACGGTCTCCGACGACGGAACCGAGGTCGCAGACCACATGCGGTACACGGTTGCCGAGATCGAGCGGATTGTTCGCATGGCGGGCAGGGCTGCTCGTGAACGCTCAGGGAAGCTCACATCCGTCGACAAGGCGAATGTCCTCGAGGTCTCGCGCCTTTGGCGGCGCACAACCGAGCGCGTGATGTCGGACGAGTTCCCAGACGTCACGTTCGAGAACATCCTGGTCGACGCCATGGCGATGCACCTGTTGTCGCGTCCACGGGACTTCGATGTTGTAGTCACCGGAAACCTCTTCGGAGACATCCTGACCGACGAAGCTTCGATGCTGCCCGGATCACTCGGCCTCCTGCCGTCGGCGTCGCTTGGTGATGGGGACGTCGGCCTCTACGAACCGATCCACGGCTCCGCACCGGACATCGCAGGCCGGGACATCGCCAACCCCCTCGCCACGATCCTTGCAACGGCCATGGCCCTCAGACACTCGCTCAACCTCTGCGACGAGGCGAAAGCCATCGAGGACGCGGTTGATCACGTCCTCGCGGACGGGCTACGGACGGCGGACATCGCGGATGGAGGCGATTCGATCGGCACTGTCGAGATGGGCACAGCGGTTGCGGCGGCGATTGTCAGTTGACAGATCAACATTCTTGGACTCTTGCGTAGATTTCGTACGGATTCGTGCCGTCTTCTACGCCAGAGTTCTGGGGACTATTGCTCAGCCTCGGCCGCCGGCGATTTGGGCCGACCAGGAGCTCTGCTTGAGGCGAACCATGGCGATCGTGCCGACGATCGGTCCCGGAACGAGGACGAGGAACGCCCAACGCCATGAAGTCACGTCTGCGATGAGAGGAACGATCGAGATCGTGACGAGGGTGAGCATGAACCCGACTGCGGTTTGCAGGGTCAGCGCAGTGCCTCTGACCTCGTCGTCGACGACTTCGGTGACGATCGCAGAGAACTGTGCAGAGTCGGATACGACGGTCAGTCCCCATATCAGGAGAACACCGATCAGAAGCCAGGGCGGCCCGCCGAACACAAGAACCGTCGCTGCAGCAGCCGTGCCGGAGATGACCATGGAACCACCTGCAGCGAGCGTCCTGCCTCGTCGATCCGCGAGGCGACCCGCAAGCCACGACCCGACACCGCCGATGGCGATCATGAAAAAAGCGATGACCGAGGCCGAGCCGGAGAACCCCGCGGCAGCGACGTAGAACGCCACCCATGTCCAAGCCGCGTACAGCTCCCACATGTGCCCGAGGTACCCGAGCGTTGCGAGCCTGAAGCCGCGGTTCCCGATGATGTTCCGAACATGGGACCAGGAGAATGCGGACACAGCGGTCTCGAATGGCCCGTCACCCGCAACGTACATCATCCCTGCGGATGCGAGAGCGAGTCCTGAGGCGGTGAGAAGCACAAGCTGCCAGTCGAGACCGAATCCCCTCACGAGATGTGGGAGAGCACTCCCGACAGTGAGCGCACCGATGAGGATGCCGAGGGCGGTTCCCCTCCCCTCGCGGAACCAGCCGGCGATCGCCTTCATCCCACTCGGATACACACCGGCAAGCGCGACACCTGTCAGGAATCGCACGACGATGACAAGCGGGAGATCCCCCGGACCGAACAGCACAAGCGTGCCGTTCGCAAGAGCACCAGCCACCGCAGAGATGGCGAACAGATGTCGGGCACGCACGCGATCTGCCAGGTTCAACAGTGCGGATGCGAGGGCTCCTGTGACGAACCCGATCTGCACGGTGAGCGTGAGAAGAGGAACCTGTGCTTCCGTCAGTCCCCAGGCGTCTCTCAGTGAATCGGCAACTGCTGATGCCGAGAACCACAACGACAACGCGAGCAGCTGCGCGCTCGCAATGATCACGAGTGCC
>CAZWMX010000013.1:21642-23758 GCA_964635205.1 uncultured Acidimicrobiaceae bacterium
GATCTGGCCGAATTCGTCCGATCCATCGAGCGCCCCAGACGTATTCTGCTCATGATCAAGGCAGGACAGCCGGTCGACGATCAGATCACCGCTCTCCTGTCACTGCTCGACGAAGGCGACGTCATCATCGATGGCGGGAACTCGTTGTTCACCGATACCGCGCGCCGCTGCGAAGACCTCGCCGATCGCGGCATCCACTTCGTCGGCGCAGGCATCTCGGGCGGCGAAGAAGGGGCCCGATTCGGACCATCGATCATGCCGGGTGGAGACAAGGCGGCGTGGCCGATCATCGAGGACGCGCTCACAGCCATCGCCGCACAAGCCGAAGGAGAACCGTGCACTGCGTGGATCGGCCCCGGAGGAGCCGGCCACTTCGTCAAGATGGTTCACAACGGGATCGAGTACGGCGACATGCAGATCATCGCAGAGGCGTACGACATCATGATGCGTGGCCTGGGAATGGGCGCAGTGGACATGCAGCCTCACTTCGCCGCGTGGAACGAGGGAAAGCTCGACTCCTATCTCATCGAGATCACCGCAGACATCCTCGGCCATCGTCAGGAAGACGGTACGGCGACCGTCGACGTCATCGTCGATGCCACGGGCCAGAAAGGGACAGGGAAGTGGACCATCGAGGCCTCGATGGACCTGCCGACACCCGTGTCCCTGATCGCAGAGTCCGTCTACGCACGCATCGTGTCATCATTGCGAGACGAGCGTGTTGTCGCTTCGGCCTATCTCGGTGGCACAAACGAACTCATCGAAGGCGAGCCCGATCAGATCATCGCCGATCTCGGTGACGCGCTCTACGCAGCAAAGATCATCTCGTATACCCAGGGTTTCATGCTGCTTCGCTTTGCAAGTGAGGAATTCGCCTGGAATCTCGACTTGGGAACGATCGCCGGCCTGTGGAGGGCGGGAGCCATCATCCGTTCGCGATTCCTCAACGACATCACCGCTGCATACCGCCGCGATCCGGACCTCACAAATCTGCTGCTCGATGACTTCTTCAGGGGCGAAGTAACCGCTGCAATCGATGGCCTGCGAAGAACCGTCGCCAGAGCCACAACCGCAGGCATACCGATCCCCGCCCATTCGGCTGCCCTCTCCTTCTTCGATGCGTACCGCTCCCACAGATTGCCTGCCAACCTCACCCAGGCGCAACGCGACTATTTCGGCTCACACACCTACGAGCGGACGGATCGTCCGCGAGGTGAGTGGTTCCACACCGAGTGGACGGATGGTCCTGGCAACCAGAAGAAACCCCAATGAGTAGAGCGTGGCCGCGCGCGATGCCGGCGCTGATCACCGCCTTCGACGCCGATGAGAACATCGATGCCCGAGCTCATGAGCACAATCTGGCTGCGGCTGTCCAAGCCGGTGCCGTGGGTGTGCTCCTGGCCGGGTCGACGGGCGAAGGCCCGTACCTGGAACCCGGCGAACGCAGTCTGCTCAACTCCATCACACGCAATGCGTTCCCGGATCTCACCATCGTCTGTGCTATCTCCGCTGAAACCGATCGACAGGCACACGCCCAGATAGTGGAGGCGGAAGCCGGAGGAGCGGACGGCGTGCTCCTTGCCACACCCGGCAGTCTCGTACGAGGCCGCCACCGATCCATCACCGATTTCTATCACCGAATCGACGACACATCTCCCCTGCCGATCCTTCTCTATACCGTTCCCCGTGTCACCGGATACGAGCTCCCGGTCGAATCCGTCGTCGAGTTGGCCGAGAGTCCGAACATCGTCGGCATGAAGGACAGCGGGGGTGACGTGTCACGCCTCGACGCGCTCTCGGAGACCCTGGGCACCGACTTCATCGTGTATGCCGGCAGCTCGAGGGCCCTGGCCGACAGCCACGAACGAGGCGCATACGGAGCGATCACCGCGAGTGCAAACTACGCGTACGCGCTCGTGGACTCCGCGGCGTCGGGAGACCGGGAGGCACAAGCAGCACTCACCGGTGTCACGAGTGTCATCGAGCGCCACGGAGTGCCGGGGACCAAGTTCGCCGCTTCCCTCGCGGGCATGCGCCCGGGCGTGAGCCGCCTCCCCCTCCAAACCCTCGACACAGAAGCCCAGCAGTCGATCACCAACGCGTTCGAGGCACTGCC
>CAZWMX010000013.1:23858-27128 GCA_964635205.1 uncultured Acidimicrobiaceae bacterium
TTGGTGCGCAGACCGGGTTACGGTTTTGTCCGATGCACCTCGGAATCCGCAACGAACGATCTGTGAATGAGCGCCGTGTGGCCGCTCCCCCAGCCTCTGTTGCATCCTTTACCGATCTCGGGTTCGTCGTCTCGGTCGAGACGGGAGCGGGCACCCCGGCAGGGTTCACCGATGGGGCTTACACCGACGCCGGAGCATCGGTCGTTGAGAGCCTCGCGAGCGGAGACCCGATAGACCTTCTCATCAGGATCACACCCCCGACCGAGTCCGATCGCGACCTCATGGCGGCCGACGGTGTGATCCTCGGGCTCGTCGACCCTACCGCCAACCAGGACATGCTCACCGGCTGGGGAGACGCAGGTATCACCTCGATTTCGATGGAGATGGTGCCACGCACGACACTTGCGCAGTCCATGGATGCGCTCTCCTCCCAGGCAACATCGGCCGGGTACGCGGCCGTGCTCCTCGGGGTCACCAATCTTCCGAAGTTCATGCCGATGCTCGTAACCGCAGCGGGCACGATTCCGCCGGCCAACGTCCTCATCCTCGGAGTTGGTGTCGCCGGACTCCAAGGGATCGCAACCGCCAAGCGCCTCGGTGCCATCGTGTATGCCTACGACATCCGGCCCGAGACCAAGGAACAGGTCGAGTCGCTCGGTGGGCGTTTTGTCGAAGCCGAGACCCAGACGATGGAAGAGGGCGGATACGCACGAGCAGTGGACGAAGAGACAGCGGAGAAGCAGCGAGAAGCGCTCGCATCCGCCGTGGCGGACGCCGACCTCATCATCACGACCGCACAGGTTCCGGGACGTAAGGCTCCCAGGCTGATCGACCGCTCGATGGTCGAAGCCATGCGGCCGGGCTCACTCATCATCGACATGGCCGCTGCCTCGGGAGGAAACGTCGAGGGGTCTGCACCGGACGAAACGGTCATCGTGAACGATGTGACGATTCTCGGCCCGACCGACCTCGCATCGCGCGTCGCCACGGACTCAAGCCGCATGTTCGGACGCAACGTCCTCGAGCTCGTCAAACGAATGGTCGTGGATGGTGAGCTGACCGTTGATCCCGAGGACCCGGTCGTCGGACCGGCCATCGTCGCCCCCATTGCTACTCCGCCGACAGGCACACCGCCCCAGGAAAACGAGGCAGCCGAATGAGCGCCGAATTCATCACAGGCATCGTGGTCTTCGTCCTCGCCGCGTTCGTCGGCTTCGAAGTCATCGCGAAGGTGCCGCGAACACTGCACACGCCGCTCATGTCTGGAGCGAACGCGATTTCAGGTATCACGATCGTCGGCGCCGTGATCGCAGCTGCGGTCGGGACTGGTGTGCTCGCTGCAATCCTCGGCTTCCTCGCCGTGATGTTCGCCATGATCAACGTTGTTGGTGGATTCCTCGTCACCGACCGAATGCTCGAGATGTTCAAGAAGATCCCTGGTAAGCGCTGATGATCGAGCTCGCCTATCTCGTTGCCGGTGTCCTGTTCATCGTCGGCCTCAAGGGTTTGACCTCTCCCAGGACTGCCCGGCGCGGAAACCGCATCGCGGCTCTCGGCATGCTCGTTGCGATCGTGGTGGTTGTTGTAGACCTGATCGGGCTCGATGCTCAGCTTGCCTGGAGCATCGTCGTTGCGGGCATCATCGTTGGCGGTGGAATCGGCGCCTTCCTCGCGATTCGTGTCCAGATGACAGACATGCCGCAGCTCGTTGCAGCATTCAACGGATTCGGCGGTGGTGCATCCGCTGTCGTCGCTGCTGCAGAAATCGTCCGTCTCAACGCCGTGATCCCGACCGAGCTCGCGGTCACGACCGCACTCTCCCTCATCATCGGGGCGATAACACTCACCGGATCCTTCATCGCCTTCGGCAAACTCCAGGGGATCGTTCCGAGCAGACAGGTGTTCCTGCCCGGTGGCACAGCCACGAACGGAATCCTCGCCCTGGCGGCTGTTGTTGCTGCCGGATTCGGTATCTTCGCCGACTCGGCGACTGCCTACTGGATCGCAACTGGTCTCGCTGGGATCCTTGGTGTCACGGCGGTGCTGCCCATCGGTGGCGCCGACATGCCGGTCGTCATCTCCCTCCTCAACTCGTTCTCCGGTATTGCTGCGGCAATGGCAGGGTTCGTCATCGGCAACCAGGCCCTCATCGTCGGCGGTGCGCTCGTTGGTGCTGCCGGCCTCATCCTCACGATCGAGATGGCGGTTGCGATGAACCGCTCGATCGCGAGCATCCTCTTCTCGCAGTTCGGAGGCGGCGCAACCGCGGAGGACATCGGCACGAAGCCGGTCAACCGAGCAACAGCCGACGACGTTGCGATAGCTCTCGCTTATGCAGAGAAAGTCATGATCGTTCCGGGTTACGGCCTTGCCGTCGCCCAGGCCCAGCACGCGGTCAAGGATCTCGCGAACGCGCTCGAAGAGCGCGGCATCGAGGTCACGTATGCCATCCACCCCGTCGCAGGTCGTATGCCCGGGCACATGAACGTGTTGCTCGCTGAAGCCGACGTTTCCTACGACCTCCTCCTCGACCTCGAGCAGGCCAACCCGAAGTTCCCCCAGACGGATGTGGCACTCATCGTTGGCGCCAACGATGTCGTAAACCCCTCCGCCAGGACCGATCCGGAGAGCCCGATCTACGGCATGCCGATTCTCAATGTGGACGATGCCAGAACAACGATCGTCGTCAAGCGGAGCCTCTCCCCCGGATTCGCCGGTATCGACAACCCGTTGTTCTACGAAGACTCGACACTCATGTTCTTCTCGGACGCGAAACAGGCACTCGAAGATGCGCTCACTGCAGTTCAAGCGCTCTGACATGGGCCGGTAGATGGATTTCAGCGACGTCGTGCGCCGACGCCGCATGGTCCGCAACTACACGGACCAGCCCGTTGACGCCGAGGCAATCGACCGCATCCTCGAAGCCGGAATCCGAGCACCCTCGGCCGGTTTCAGCCAGGGACAACACTTCGTCGTAGTGACCGACGTCGGCACGCGAAGCACCATCGCTGAAGCCGCTGATGAAGCCGAATACGTCGCTCGGGGCTTCGACCCCTGGATATCGAAGGCGCCGGTCCACATCGTTGTGTGCGCCGACAGGCAGAGCTACATCGACCGGTATGGCGAGTCGGACAAGGCCGGCACGGACGACTGGACGGTTCCCTACTGGTGGGTCGATGCAGGTGCTTCCCTCATGGCGATCCTCCTGGCCGCCGTGGATGAAGAACTCGCTGCGGGGTTCCTCGGAGGGCACAGCTTCGAGAACCTCCA
>CAZWMX010000013.1:27228-28954 GCA_964635205.1 uncultured Acidimicrobiaceae bacterium
CTCCCTATGCCCCACCGATCGAGTTCGTCGAACGAAAAGGCACCGGTCACCCCGACACGATCTGCGACCAACTCGCAGAGGACTGTTACACCCGACTGGTCGGGAGTGACCGAGAGGCTCATCGATGGGGGATACGAGCTGTACCGACGTGAGATCACTCGCCAAGCGAGCCGCCGACCTCGACGCCGCCGATCCGCTCGCAGCGTTCCGAGAACGATTCGTCATCGAGGACCATTTCATCTACCTGGATGGGAACTCACTCGGCCGTCTCCCCGCCGCAACACCCGGCAGGATCACAGAGGCGGTCCGGGGCAGCTGGGCGCACGATCTCGTGCTCGGGTGGGAACACTGGCTCACCATGGGCACGAGACTCGGTGACGAACTTGCCCCTCTGATCGGTGCACGCAGGGGAGAGGTCGCTGTGTGCGACCAGACCTCGGTGAACCTCTACAAACTCGCAGCAGCGGGACTCGAGTCGAGCGGCCGCGCAAACGTCGTCACCGACGTCGGAAACTTCCCATCGGACCGGTATGTACTCGGATCGATCGCAGCAAGAGCGGGCGGGCGCCTGATCCTCGCTCCGGAGGATCCGACGGTTGCAGACCTGTCCGGGATCATCGACGACAGTGTCGGACTCGTCTCGCTGTCACATGTTTCGTATCGGTCGGGCACGATGGCCGATGGTAGGGCGATCACTCGCCTCGTCCACGACAGGGGCGCCGTCATGCTGTGGGATCTCGCCCACTCAGCCGGCTCGGTCCCGGTGTATCTCTCGGATTGGGAGGCCGACCTCGCCGTCGGCTGCACCTACAAGTACCTCAATGCCGGTCCCGGCGCACCCGGGTTCCTCTATGTCCGTGGAGACCTGCAGGAGACGCTCGAACAGCCGATCACGGGATGGTTCGGTCACAAGGATCAGTTCGGATTCACCGAAACGTGGGAGGCGGCGGACGACATCCGTAGGTTCCTCGTCGGCACTCCCCCGGTTGTGTCGATGGTCGGGGTCGAGGTGGGTGTCGGCCTCACTGCAGAGGCAGGGATCGACGCGCTACGCACGAAGAGCATCGAACTCACCTCCCTGTTCATCGATGCCGTCACACCATTCGAGGACCACGGCATCGAGATCGTCACTCCCCTTGATGCATCCCGACGAGGCTCCCATGTCACGGTGAAACATCGTCACGGGCTCCAGATCGCGTCGACACTCCGAGCGAGAGGGGTGATCCCCGACTTCAGGGCCCCGGATCTCATCAGGTTCGGATTCGCCCCTCTGTATACAACGTTCGCCGAGACCACCCGGGCGGCTCTGATCCTGGGAGAGATCCTCGAGACTCGTTCGTACGAATCCTTCCCGAACACCCGCGGCGGCGTTACCTGATCACCGATCTCAGGTACCTACGGTGAACAGTTTGGTTTGCAGCGCGTATTGCACCAACATCAGGCCTATGACAGGACTCGTGATTGTCGGCGCAGGACCGATCGGCACCTGGGTGGCGCAGGCCGCACTCGACGATGGCGTTGTCGATGCGATCATTGGCGTCGTTGATCCGGACGACGGGGCTCGCAGGGAACTCGTTGCCTCCACCGGTGCGCCGGGCTACGCAACCACCGTTCAGCTTCCGCGGGCAGAGCGGGGCGATGTCGCTCTCGTTGTTTTCGCTTCGGCGGCAGAGAAAGTGGCCCCCGAAATCATCAGACTCGTTTCCGCCGGGTACGACGTCGTGAC
>CAZWMX010000014.1:0-3474 GCA_964635205.1 uncultured Acidimicrobiaceae bacterium
GCTGTCGCCAACAGCCTTCGATAGGTCCCGGTCAGCGGATGCTCGTTTCCGAGGACTTCGAAGATGTCGACCATGGCTTGTCGAGCATCCTCCCTCCGTTCACCCTTTCGCGCGACAACGGCGAGAAGTCTGTCGAGAGCCGGCTCGAATTCGGATCGCGCAGCAAGAGCTCTCGCCAAGGCGAGTTGAGCGCCGTCGTCGCTGGGATTCTCCGACACGGCTGCCTCGAGATCCGAGATGTCGTCTCCGGCAGATTGGCGGAGACGCGCTGCGGCCTGGAGTCTCTCGACATCGGCATCGGGGACGAGCTTGCCGAGGATGATGAGAGCCTCTTCGATGTCTCCGTGATCAATGAGGAGAGCTGCAAGGCTCGTTCCGGCATCCTGGTGGTCGGAACGCTGATCCAGAACCTGGCGAAACATGTGCTCTGCGCCTGCCGTGTCACCGGTGATGAGGGACGTGCGGGCCTGTTCAACCATCAGGTCGAGTTCCGTGGGCATGATCCCCTCGATGAAAGCCTTGATGGATTCCTCTGGAAGGGCACCCGTGAACCGATCAACTTCTTTGCCGTTCTTGATCGCCACAACCGTCGGGATCGACTGGATCATGAACTGGGCGGATAATTCCTGGTTCGCGTCCACGTCGATCTTGGCGAGTTCGAAGGCACCATCCGCCTCGTCCGTGAGGCGTTCAAGCAGCGGAGACAGTGTCTTGCATGGGCCGCACCACTCTGCCCAGAAGTCGACAAGGACCGGTACCTCTCTGGACCGCAGCAACACTTCCTGCTGAAAATCTGCGGTCGTGACATCTTTGACATATTGGCTGGCGCTGTTCATGGATGAGAGGATACTTCGTGGCGTCGTGGTAACTTGCGAGGTATGGAACATCGACCAGAAGCACCGTTCGGTCGGGTGGCCACCGCAGTTATCACGCCCTTCACCGTTGAGGGTCCGATTGATTACGCAGCGTTCTGGCGCCTCGTCCGTCATCTTGCAGACAACGCCACCGAGACCATCGTCGTTTCGGGCACCACGGGAGAATCTCCGACCCTCTCAAAACCGGAGAAGATGGCACTCTTCGCAGCCGCGGTTGATGCCGCAGGGGCGAAGGTCAAGGTTGTCGCCGGCGGGACGAACAACGACACGGCCGAATCGATCGAATTTGCCCAGTCGGCAGCGGAGTCCGGTGTCGACGGTGTCATGGCTGTGACGCCCTATTACTCGAAGCCACCCCAGCACGGGATCGTTGCGCATATGCATGCGATTGCAGATGCCACGGATCTCCCCGTCATGATCTACAACATCCCAGGCCGGACCGCGACGCTCATTGAGATCGACACGCTCGTCGAGATATGCGAACACCCCAACGTTGTTGCCGTCAAAGACGCCGTTGATGATCTCGATTGGTCCAGGCGGGCGATACAAGCACTTCCCGAAGGCATTGCGGTCTATTCCGGTTCCGACCAACTGACGAAGGACCTCGTCGCATCCGGTGCGGTTGGTGTTGTCTCGGTCGCATCACATCTCGCGGGTCGTGAGATCTCCGCCATGGTTGATGCCGTCGTCGAGGGGGACCTGATCAAGGCGGAACAGCTTCACGATCTGTTGATGCCGCTCAATGACGCTCTCTTCTCAGAGCCGAGCCCGATGCCGCTCAAAGGCGCCCTCACGGCGTTCTGGGATTCGGTGGGCGTGCCTCGCCTGCCGCTCATGCCGGCGAAGGCAGAGACAGTCGAGGCCGTCGGAAGGGCCCTCGACGCCATCAACGAGTATCGGTCCTTATGAGCGTCAAGATCGGATTCCTTGGTGGCCTCGGCGAGGTTGGAAGAAACTGTGCCTCCATCGAAATCGATGGTGATCTTGCGTTGATCGACTGCGGACTGATGTTCCCCGAGGAGGACATGCTCGGCGTTGATCTCGTTCTCCCAGACTTCACTTCGGTGATCGAGCGCGCGGACGACCTCAAATGTGTGATCCTGACCCACGGTCATGAGGATCACATCGGGGCCCTCGTGTATCTCCTCAAGGAAGTCAACGTGCCGATCTACGGCACAAGACTCACGGTCGAATTCGCAAGAGCTCGCATCGAAGAACACGGCATCACGCCGGATCTCCGACGGGTCGAGCCCTACGATTGGGTCGACCACGGTCCCTTCAGGTTCACCTATGTGCCGGTGTCTCATTCCATCCCCGATGCAGCAGGCATCGCATTCGATACCCCTGAAGGAATCATTCTTCATTCGGGTGACTTCAAGCTCGATCCCACACCGATCGACGGAGTTCCAACCGACCTTCGCTCCTTTGCGACGATCGGCCAACGCGGAGTGCGGCTGCTCCTTGCAGACTCGACCAACGCCGAGCGCGAGGGGTACGTGCCCTCTGAGCTGACGGTTGGGGAACGCCTCGATGAGATCGTCTCGCACGCAGAGGGACGCGTGCTCGTTGCTTGTTTCGCAAGCCACGTTCATCGCGTGCAGCAAGCCATCGACGCGGTGGTTCGGGACGGACGCAAGTTCGCCTTCATTGGGCGGTCGATGCTCCGCAACTCGGAGATCGCGACGGATCTCGGTGTTCTCGACATCCCCGATGGCTCTCTTGTCGACCTCAAAGACCTCGTCGACATGCCGGACTCGGATACGGCGATCATCTCGACGGGCAGCCAGGGAGAACCGTTCGCAGCGTTGTCTCTCATGGCTGCCGCTGAGCATCGTGCGATCTCCCTCAGCGAGAATGACACGGTCATCATCTCCGCCACACCGATTCCTGGCAACGAAACTCGGGTGTCGCGCGTGATCAACAACCTGTACCGCGCCGGTGTGACCGTATTCCACGGTCGAAACACCCATGTGCACGTGTCCGGCCACGCTGCGGCGGAGGAACTGAAGACTTTCTACAACGCCGTTCGCCCAGATGCCCTGGTGCCCGTGCACGGGGAGTACCGCCACATGGTGGCCAACGCTGCACTCGGCAGAGCGATGAACATCCCTGAGGTCGAGATCTGTGAGGACGGCGACATGGTCGTTCTCGAAGACGGTGAGATGCGCGTCGAGCGCGACGCGATACCTGCCGGTTATGTCTATGTGGACGGCACCGAGGTTGGGGGAGCGGACAGCATCATCCGCGACCGGAGACACCTTGCCGACGACGGTGTCCTCATCGTCACGATCGGTGTCAACTTCTCAACCGGCGAGATCCTCATCGGACCGGACGTTGACTCCCATGGTGTCACCACAGATGAAGAGGATCTCCACGCGATCATCAAGGAGCGCGTCGAGCAGTCGGTTGCGTCGCTCGAGTTTCCCGTCGATCCCGATCACCTCCGCACTCGTGTCCGCAACTCAGCCACGCGAGCAGTGAAGAAGGCGGTGAAGCGCCGCCCCGTGGTGCTCCCCGTCGTCATCGAGGTCTAGCTCGAGGCTTCCTGCGTTGATTCGGGCCACATATGGCGCGTATCAACGCCAGATCGGGAAGTCTC
>CAZWMX010000014.1:3574-14995 GCA_964635205.1 uncultured Acidimicrobiaceae bacterium
CTCAGAGACCCAGTCGACGGAGGCACGGAACTCCGAGGCGGACTTGCCGCCCTCATCGACGCTCGAGCCGCCGCCGGCAAGGCTGACCCTGTCGCCGTCTCGCAGCTCAACGGTCCGCCCGTCGACGGTCTTGAAGGACACGACTTCGTTGTCGGCGTCCCACGCTGTGCTCCCCGATGGCCATATCAGCAGAACGTCGGCGCCCTGCTCGGAAAGCACAACGCATCCGTCAGTGATACGAACGGTTCCAGCGATGAGCGCTTCAGTGCCTCCGGCTTCACCTGAGACAACCGAGAGCGGACCCCACGCGTCGTCTCCGGACGCTCCCGCAGAGTCTTCGAGAACTCTGACGTCGTTCGTACCCTCGAGGAGGACGTCACCGGACGCCGCAAAGGCTGTGTACCGGATCTCACCGCCTGTGAAGTCTCCGACGAAGAGCGCCATCCCGCCGCGCGGTCGCTGCCATGCCCTCGTGCCTGCCGATTCGACGGTGACGACCGCGGCGTTCTGTGGTACGACGACGGCCACGGACAGAGAGCGAAGGTCACCGTTCCGATTCACCATGCTGAGATCGAAACCAATTCCGTATTGCAGCGAATCTGTTCGCTCGGAACAGGTGGTCGTCGAGCGAACGACCACATCGTCCGACGGATCCTTCAGTTCCGGTTCAAAACCTACGACGATCTGACACAATCCGTCGACAATTGGAGTGCGAAAGACATCGTACGGGTTGTGGGTTGCGGCACCCGCACCCAGTATCGACGATTCGACCCGTCCGGCTATGACGAGCATCTGGCGGTATGTCTGGCGCGGATTCGGGTCACGCAGAATCTCCCCGAAGAACTCCCAAGGAATGCTGATGCTGTCCGGGGTCACGGGATCGAGTCGCTGCTCTTCGCCAAGGGCACTGGTGTCGAACTCAGGCTCCGGACCGAGCGCTGCTTGGAGGATTGTGGGGTCACCGCCGATGGGCTCAGCCTCAGCGACGGCTGCGTCGTACCAATCACCCCACGTGACGCTCGCCTCACCCGGTCCGCCCGTGGGTGAATCCGGCGATGTCCGCAGTATCACGCCGACGCCGCCGATGACAACGAAGACGAAGGTGGCGGCGGCAATGGCGACCACTGGACCCTTCGGACGGGACCGCTTCGGAGGTTGCGAGGCGCGGGTCATGTCCCAGTCCTGCCACTCGGGGGCGGGGGGTGCCTCGTCGACGTAGACGCCGAGGGCTTTTCGGAGTTGGTCGCGTTCGTGAGTTGTCATGGTCATGAGAGGGCTCCCTTCATTGACCGGTGGGCGAGATGGAGATACCGCTTGATCGTGCCGGGTCGTGCCCCCATCAGGTCGGCGACCTGGGCGATCGGCAGGTCTTCCCAGTAGCGGAGAAACACGGCAGCTCGCTGTCGAGGTGGAAGGCTTGCAACGGCCTGGACCACCGTCCAGTCCGGTTCCGTCATCTCCGTCGAAGCGGGTTCGAGCGGCAAGGGGGCTGATCGTTTGCCACGTAGCACCCCGCGGGCCTCGTTCAGGACCGAACGGAAGAGGTAGGGGCGGGGCTCGTCGAGTGACGACAGTAACCGCTTGTTGAGCACGCGGACCATGATGGTGGAGACGACATCGTCCGCTCTGTCTGGACCAACGAGGACCGTGGCGTAGCGGATCAGGTCGTCCTTGACCTTCGTGTATATGGCCTCGTCGTCTGTTGTCATACCCAATCCACGCGCCGCAGTACTGAAAGGTTGCACCGTTTCTCGGATTCTCGCCACTTGCATTCCGTTCTTGCGTCACACAGGCCTCATTGACGCAAGAACGGGGGGAGAATTACAGGGTTGTAACTCTCCGCGCGAGGAAACGCGCGGAAGGTGGTTTGTTCTACGCCGAACCTGGGGTACAGTTGTTATCCCATGGCGACACGCACTACGACGGGTCGGGCCACGGGGCGGAGTACCGCAAAGAGAAAACAGAAGAAACGGTCACTGCTTTCGAGGACCACCTCCGCGCTGGGGGCCATCCCACGAAAGGTCGGCGACCACCTCGGTGACCACAGGACAGACGTGTGGGGCATCGCCCTCATCGCCGTCGGCGCACTCGTATTCCTCTCCTTCTTCGAACTTGCAGGACCGTTCGGAACGACCTTCTCCGCCGTTGCTCGGCTCCTCTTCGGTATGTGGGCGTTCGTCGTTCCTCTCGCTCTGGCCATTGCGGGCCTGTCCCTCATCGGTGTTGTCGGGGGACAAGAGAATCCGAAGACGATCGTCGGTACGGTGGTGCTGTTCATCGGTTCGCTCTCGCTCTTTCATCTCCTGACGGGCAACCTGCCGATCGCCGGGACCGAACAGTCAGTCGAAGACGCAGGTGGCGTCGTCGGCTCCTTGATCGCATACCCTCTCGAGCGGGTCGTGGGGTATTGGGGCACGTTCGTCGTGCTCGTTGCACTCATCGGTGTCGGAGCACTGCTGATAACGAAGGCTTCGCTCGGAGATGTTCTTCGATCGATCGGCTCGTACTTCTCAGGACTCTGGAACTGGATCGGCATGGCGCGTCAACAGCGTGCCGAAGCCGTCGCTCTTGCGCCTGCACCCCAAATGACGCTCCCTGTGGAGGTTGGCCCGGTGCCGGGGAAGGCGAAGACACGGAAGAAGTCGGAAGCCGAGCCACCGCCTCCATCACCCGAAAAGCCGAAGATACCGAAACCCATCAAGACCGAGGGATACGAACTCCCTCCGCTCGAGATCCTCAAGGTATCGACCCACGAAAGCCACGATGGACGTGGACTCACGGCAACGGGCGAGGCGCTCGAGGAAACGCTCCGTCAGCATGGTGTGGACGCAAAGCTCATCCGCATCGTCCCCGGTCCGACGGTCACCCGGTACGAAATCGAGCTTGCCCCGGGTGTCAAGGTGAACAAGGTCACGACGCTCACCCACGATATCGCGTATGCCCTCGCAGCAGCAGATGTGCGCATCCTCGCTCCGATTCCGGGCAAGTCGGCAATCGGGGTCGAGGTGCCGAACCGAAAGCGCCACCTCGTCACTCTTGGTGACATACTGACTTCCGATGTAGCAAGGAGCGACCACGACCCGATGCTCGTCAGCCTCGGCATGGATGTTTCGGGTACACCACGTATGTTGCGTCTCACCGAGCTCCCGCATCTCCTCATCGCGGGTGCAACCGGCGCCGGGAAGTCCTCTATGGTCAACGCTCTTCTCACTTCGATTCTGATGCGAGCCCACCCTGATGAGGTGAAGCTCATCCTCGTGGATCCGAAACGAGTCGAGCTCGGCCAATACAACGACGCGCCTCATCTGCTCACAAGGGTGATCACGAACCCGAAGAAGGCCGCGGATGCTCTGCAGTGGGCGGTCGCAGAGATGGACCGCAGATACGACCTCCTGGCCGATGCCGGTGTGCGGGACATCGACTCCTTCCGCGAGACATACGATGCGGGTGGTCTCGACGAAGAGATGTTCGACAGATTCCCCTCCATCGTCATCGTTGTCGACGAGCTCAACGACCTCATGATGGTCGCCGGGCGAATCGTGGAGGACTCGATCGTGCGCATCGCCCAGATGGCGCGTGCCGTCGGCATCCACCTCGTGCTCGCAACGCAGCGACCTTCTGTGAACGTCATCACGGGTGTCATCAAGGCGAACATCCCATCACGGCTCGCGTTCTCTGTGGCATCCCAGACCGACAGTCGCGTGATCATCGATCAGGCGGGCGCAGACAAACTCGTCGGATTGGGCGACATGCTCGTTGTGACGGCACGCGACCCCAAGCCTGAACGCATCCAGGGTTCCTTCGTCTCGGAGGCGGAGATCCACGCGACCGTCGACTGGGTCAGAGAACAGCGCGATGCCCAGTACCGCGACAAAGAAGTGTTCGAGCAGGCACAGCAGACGGCGACAGATGTCCAGGAATTCGACGGTGAGGATCCTGAGATCATGCGCCAGGCTATCGAGCTCATCGTACGGTCACAGCTCGGATCAACGTCGATGCTCCAGCGCAAGCTCCGCATCGGTTTTGCACGGGCAGGACGCTTCATGGACATCCTCGAGGCCAAAGGCATCGTCGGGCCGTCGGAGGGTTCGAAGGCACGCTCGGTGCTGATCACCGAAGACGAGTTGGAGTCAGTTCTCGGATAGCGATATCGAATCACTGTCCGTAGAGGAGCGCCGCCCGGCGCGCTCTTGATCATTCAGGCGCGAGTGGTCGATCGGTGGCTGAAGTCCGAAACCTGACCGCGGTTCTCAGACCATTTCGCGGAGGTCGACCCTGCGGATCTTGCCGGAAATGGTCTTTGGGAACTCCGCCAGATAGGTGATCTCTCTGGGATATTTGTAGGGAGCGGTGATCGCCTTCACATGGTCCTGAATCTCAACCGTGAGCTCGTCGGAGCCTTCGTAGCCGGGTGCGAGAACGATGAACGCTTTCACGATGTTGCCGCGCTCGACATCCGCCTTCGCGACCACCGCTGCTTCTGCCACTGCCGGATGTTCGATCAGGGCAGACTCAACCTCGAACGGTCCGATCCGGTAAGCAGCGGAGAGGATGACGTCGTCGGCCCGCCCGACGAACCAGAGATAGCCGTCGTCGTCCCTGAACGCCCGATCACCGGTGTAGTACCAGCCGTTGCGGAACGCTTCGGCTGACTGAACATCGTCCTGCCAGTAGCCCCGGAACAACCCAATGGGCCATGGATCGGTGCGGACGGCAATGTTGCCCTCCTCGCCATTCCCACATACTTCGCCGTCGTCATCGACCACATCAACGTCCATGCCAGGAGCCGGACGGCCCATCGAACCCGGCTTGACGGGAAGGCTCGGGTAGTTGGCGACGAGGCACACGGTCTCGGTCTGGCCGTAGCCGTCGTAGGGAACTGTTCCGGTCGCCGCCTTCCAGGTCTCGATGACCTCAGGATTGAGCGGCTCGCCTGCACTGGTGCAGTGCCGCAATGTCGACCAGTCGTACGTAGAGAGGTCCATCTGAGCGAACGCCCGATACAGCGTCGGGGGTGCGCAGAAGGAACTGACACGAAGCTCGCTTATCAGGCTCAGCATTCGGTCGAAGTCGGGTTTGCCGACGATGTCCCACATGACCACCGCAGCCCCGACGATCCACTGGCCGAACAGTTTCCCCCACGCCGCCTTGGCCCAACCGGTATCCGACACGGTCCAGTGGATGTCGTGGGGCGTCAGGTCGTGCCAGAAGCGAGCGGTGATCTCGTGGCCGAGCGCATAGGAGCCGAGATGCTGGACCATCTTGGGATGGGCCGTCGTGCCGGAGGTGAAGTAGAGGAGAAGGGGATCGTCCGAGCGGGTCTTCTCGACGGGCGCGGGACCTGGAGGCATGGTGTCGAGAGCGGCGTCGAACGTCGTCCAACCGGTTCGATCTGCACCAACCACGAACAGGGCGGTAACGGAGGGGCATTCGTCGAGGACCTCGGCGAGGCGGTCCGCCCCGGGTTCATCGCAGACTGCCGCCACCGCTCCCGACTGGTTGATGCGATAGGACTGATCCTTTGGCATCAGCTGGGTGGTGCCCGGCATCGGGATCGCCCCGATCTGGAAACAACCGAGAAGGACCGCGTACCACTCGACCACACGAGGCAACTGCACGAATACGTGGTCACCCTTGCCGATGCCCTGGCTCCGAAGAAGATGGGCGGTTCGGTGAGCAAGATCGGCCAGGTCGGCGAACGTGTAGGAATTGACGGTGACGCCGTCGGGTTCGACCCCGATCAAGGCGACCTTGTCGGGAGTCTCAGCCGCCCGAGCACCCATCACGTCACCAGTGAAGTTGAAGAGATCCGGCACCTCAACCCGAAAGCTTGCCCGTGTCTCCTCATAACTGATCATATTCGCCATCGATCGCACCTCCGACGTCCGAGCGTAGCCTCGCACCTGGTGGTCATCCAGTCACGTCAGCGGCAAGAGCCACACAGCGTCCACACCGCATGGCGTTGCCGCGATCACCATGTGAACCGCCGCGCGTATCAGGCGTCGGAGAGAAGGTTCTCGTATTCGGTGCGGACGACTTTCTTGTCGAACTTGCCTGTGCCGGTTTTGGGGATCTCATCGATGAAGACGATCTCATCGGGCATCCACCACGAGGCTATCCGTGGGGCAAGGAACTCCTTGACGGCGTCCGGCGACAGTTCGGAGCCTTCTCTGAGCACGATGAAGGCGACCGGGCGTTCCTGCCACTTCGGATGTCTCAGTCCGACAACAGTTGCCTCTGCGACTTCGGGGTGCGCCATGATCTCATTCTCGACGTCGAGGGACGAGATCCACTCGCCGCCAGACTTGATCAAGTCCTTCGCACGGTCCGTGATCCTGACATAGCCGTCCGGCGTGATCTTGCACACATCACCGGTCCGGAGCCAGCCGTCGACGAACGAGTCGGATGAACGGGGGTCGTTGTAGTACTCGGCAGCGATCCAGGGGCCTCGAATGAGTAGTTCGCCGAAGGCCTCTCCGTCATGTGGCAGTGGTTCGAAGTCCTCATCGACGATCTTGACCTGAAGGCCGGGGATGGGGCGGCCCGCCGTCTCGAGGACATCGAGCTTCTCCTCCCACGACCAGTCCTCCATCCACGGTTTGAGCATCGCAGCGGCAGCGACGGGGTTCGTCTCCGTCATCCCCCAACCCTGGACCACGCGGACGCCGGCGTTCTTCTCGAACCAGTCGATCATCGACCGGGGCACGGCAGATCCGCCGCACAAGAACTTCTTGATGTTGGAGATATCGAGGTCGGGGTTGGCTTCGAGATGGTGTTGGATCGCAAGCCACACGGTCGGCACGCCTGCGGAGAACGTGACACCCTCGTCGATGAACAGCTTGGTGAGGCCCGGCCCGGAGAGGTCGGGACCCGGGTACGTGAGCTTCGCTCCCACGGTGACCGCCATGAACGGATATCCCCACGATGCAGCGTGGAACATCGGGACGACAGGGAGGATGTTGTCTTCGGCCGAGAGAGGGTTGGCAACGAGATTCGAGATCGTATGGAGGTAGGTCGAGCGCTGCGTGTACGCAACACCCTTCGGGTTCCCTGTGGTCCCGGAGGTGTAGCAGTACATCATGGGGCTTCGCTCATCGAGCAACGGCCACTCAGTCGTCGGCTCAACGTCTTGAATGAGGTCCTCGTACGCGATCGCACCATCGATCCCGAATCCCTCAGCTGTTGGTCCCATGATGACGATGTGCTCGACGGTGTCGAACTTGGGGACCATAGGGGCGAGCAGGGGCGCGAGGTCGGGGTCGACGAAGATGACGCGATCTTCACCGTGGTTGACGATGTACTCGAGCTGATGAGGGAAGAGTCGGATGTTCAGGGTGTGACAGATTCGTCCGGTGTTCGCCGTCGCCCAGTAGAGCTCATGGTGCCGATGATTGTTCCATGCAAAGGTTCCGATGGCCTCTCCCTGAGCGATCTCGAGCTTGTCGGTGATCGCTGTGGCAAGGCGCCGGATGCGGTCGTCGGTTTCGAGATAGGTCGTGCGGTGAATCGTCCTGTCGGCCTCGACCGAGACGATCTCCTGCTGTGGGTACTGCCACACGGCATTGTCGTACAACGTGCTGAGGAGTAGCGGAAAGTCGTCCTGCATATGCATGGGAGGCCTCGGTAGACGATAGACCGTAGACAGTAGACCGAATCTCCCTGCACCGTCGCCGGTTTTCGGCCCAGGGGTTCCGGATTCTTCCGTGAGACCCGAAGCCTGATCTCGCGTATGCTCAGCGTATGTTCGGCGCTCGATTCGATGATGCGGAGGCGGGGCGCTCATTCTCCCTGGTGGAGCCCCTCCGAGAGATCGTTGCGATGACGCAGAGCGACGTGGTGGAAGCCATACGGCTCGCATCGAATGAGTCTGCCAACGGCAAGTGGGTGGCAGGGTATGTCGCGTACGAGGCTGCTCCTGCGTTCGACACGGCGCTGGTTGTCTCGGACGACTATGACGGGCCGCTTGTCTGGTTCGGCGTGTTCGGTGACGAGATGAAGGTCGAGCCTCCCGTTGTCGATCCCATGGCTGCCGGCGGGTTCTCCGTTTCACGTTGGGCTCCGACGTGGGGCAAGAAACAGTTCGACAGGGCGTTCATCGCTGTCCGTGAGCACATCGAGCACGACGACATACGCCGGGTCAACCTGTCCTTTCGCATACGAGCCGCGTTCTCCGGGCACGTCGAATACCTGTATGCGGATCTGGTCGCCGCTCAGCAGCCGTCGTACGCGGCCCATGTCTGGCATGACGACATGCACGTGTTGTCGGTGTCGCCGGAACAGTTCTTTGTGATCTCTGACCGGCGGATCACGACACGACCCATGAGGGGCACCGCTCGAAGGGGAAGATGGAAGGGAGAGGACGACGCGATGCTTCGTTCTCTGGTTGAGTCGGAAAAGGAACGTGCAGACAACCTGATGATCGTTGATCTGCTCCGCAAGGACCTCGGGCGTATCACCGAACCCGGGTCGATGAAGGTCGATGAGCTCCTCGCGGCTGAGAAGTACCAGACGGTGTGGCAGATGGCATCGCAGATTTCAGCAACGCTCAGACATGACGTCGGAGTCGGCGGTGTCTTCGATGCCCTGTTCCCCTGCGGCTCGGTCACAGGTGTGCCGAAGGACAAATCGATGGAGATCATCTCTGAACTCGAGGATTCGCCGCGCGGCGTGTACTGCGGCGCGGTTGGGTTCATCCCGCCCGGCGACGGCATCGATGGTGCGAGTTTCAATGTTGCAATCCGCACGGCTGTGATCGATGAGAGGGAGGGCGTCGCGACATACGGTGTCGGGGGAGCCATCACCTCGGTATCGGAACCTGGGGACGGATACGACAACGCGCTCGCGAAGGCTCTGATTCTCGGAGGACGTTCCGCCCGAGTTGAGCTGATCGAGGCGATCCGTTGGGACGATGGGTATCTCATGCTCGACGAGCACCTCACCGAACTGTCGGAATCTGCGGCGTATTGGAGCATGGTGTGTGACATCGACTCGCTGCGTTCGATGCTTGGGGACCTCGAGGAAACGATGTCCGGCCCGACCGAGGTGCGAGTTGTCGTTTCGCGGGAGGGTACGGTGTCCCTGTCCATGTCCGAGGCCCCAGCGCGGTTCGCGCTTGGGCCTGGACCTGCCGACCAACCTGTCCACCTCTGTATCGACAACGATCCACTCGACAGCAGCAACCCACGCCTTTTTCACAAGATCGCGGACAGGAAGCATTTCGATGACCGGCGCAGACGTAACGCTGATGTGGATGATGTGCTGTGTGTGAACGAACACGGATTCGTCACCGAGTCGACGATCGCAAACGCAGCTTTTCTTCTCGATGGAATATGGGTGACGCCGCCGATCACGGATGGGCTTCTTGGGGGTGTGATGAGGCAGCGACTCATCACAGAAGGTGTCCTCATGGAGCAGTCGGTCTCGATCCCCGAGGCATTGGCGGCCGAAGCCGTTGCGCTTGTGAACGCGGTGCGCGGTTGGCGTCCAGCGGTCATCGATGTGCCCAGACGGCCGAAGCGTCAGGCGAAATCCCTTCCCCGAGATGTGATGCGGTAGTAGCGTCGCGATATGCCTGATGCAACAGATATCACCGCCAGGCTCGCAGACGTCCAGAGAAGGCTGCTCGACCTGCCGGACGATGCGTTCGCCGAGAAGTATGAACTGCTGAAGGAGCGGGACCAACTCCGGGACGAAGCGGCCGGTTTCGCCGAGATGATCGACTCGGAACGCTCCGAAGATGATCTGCTCCGCGAGTTGGCAGCGCTCCGCAATCGGATGAAGTCGATCGAAGGCAAGCGGATCGACCTCGTCATGCAGGCAGGCAGCGGGGGTGCCTCGACCTCTGAGATGGGCAACCTCGGCGGTGTCAAGATCAACAAGGGAATCGATGATGCCTTCGGGCTTCCCAAGATCAAGGCTCGCATCGGCGTCATCAAGGGCACGCTCAGCGACCGCGGCGTGGATATCCCCGAGGCGGGATAGCTGCCTTGGCAGATGTTCACATGGACAGTCGCAAGTGGCCGGACCACAAGCACTGGCAGTACCTCATGCATCGTCTCGGGGAGAATCAGCACGGAGTGTGGCTCTACGCACCCGGTGACACCATCGCCCAACGTGGGAACGAACCTCCGAAGCAGGTAGAGGCTGCAATGGTGGTGCTGATCCCGAGAGGTACCTGGTGGACGGCCGAGTTCTGCTGGGATCATCCCTGGCTGTCTGTGTACGTCAATATCGGGACGCCATGTGAGTGGAACGGTGATCGTGTCACCCAGATCGACCTCGATCTGGATGTTGTTCGGCTCCTCGATGGAAGTGTGGAGACGATCGACGAGGACGAGTTTGCCGATCACCAGATCCGCTACAACTATCCCCAAGACCTCATCGATTCCGCTCGAGCGGCGGCGAACGAAGCAGCCGAGATGCTCGAGGATCGCGTTGAGCCCTTCGGCTCTGCCGCCAACCCTTGGATAGATCTGGCGGAAGGCGGTATGGCGGATGGCGGAAGGCGGGTTGACACCTGACACCTGGACAATGACTACCGTCATTCTCAATGGCCGATTACCACGTACATCTCCACAAACACGGTCCGTACGACGGTCAGGGGCCACCTCCTGGTCAGTATCCGATCGATCATATTGAGGCCTACGTCGAGACTGCGCTCGAGAACGGTGCAAACGAGATCGCGTTCACCGAGCACCTCTACCGATGTGTGGAAGCGCGGGCCGTCCTCGGCAAGTGGTGGAAGTCCGACCCTCGCAAGGACCTCCGAGAGTACGCGAAGTCGTACATCCGCTCAGAACGAGTGCTCTCACTGGAGCGGTACGTGCAAGCCGTGGTCGATGCGAAGGACCGTGGCCTCCCTGTTCTTCTCGGCCTCGAAGCGGACTTCTTCCCTGAAACCGCTGAGGCGGTTGCCGAGTTCCTCGAGCCCTACCCATTCGACCTACTGGTCGCATCGACGCACTGGGTCGGAGCGTGGGGCGTTGACCTCCCCGACCACGCGTTCGAGTTCGACAGGCGCGGTCCTGTGCAGTCCTATGAGGACTACTTCCGGATCGAGACGGAACTGGCCGCATCCGGGCTATTCGATGTGCTTGCGCATGCCGACGTCATCAAGAAGCAGGGTCTACGTCTGCCGGAGGCACCGTTGGATCTCTATGAAGCGTTGGCCGTTGCGGCCGCGAGAGGCGGTACCGCCGTGGAAGTGTCAACCGCGGGACTGTATCAGAAGGCCATGGAGATGTATCCGGCAGAACCGCTCTTGCAGCGGTTCCACAACCACAGGGTCCCGATCACTCTTGCATCCGACGCTCATGTGCCACAACACGCCGCGCGTGACAGGGACAAAGCTGTGGCTTTGGCACGATCGGTGGGCTACACGGAGCGAATCCGATTCCGCAAGCGAGTCGGCGAGATGGTGCC
>CAZWMX010000014.1:15095-28017 GCA_964635205.1 uncultured Acidimicrobiaceae bacterium
CGGTGGGCTACACGGAGCGAATCCGATTCCGCAAGCGAGTCGGCGAGATGGTGCCCCTCGACGAAAGCCCGTAGTAGCACGAGGACGCTCGATGCACTCCTTGTGAGCATCCGGGTCATCGTACACTCCCACCATGTCCGCACCCACTGTCTGGCTCGAAACGCTCGGCTGCTCCAAGAACCAGGTTGATTCCGACAAGATCAACGCCGTGCTCGGCGAATCCGGATACAACGATGCCGCGAATCCGGAGACGGCAGACGTTGTCATGGTGAACACCTGTGCGTTCATCGAGGACGCTCGCAGGGAATCGATAGACACGATCCTCGGCCTCGCAGAGGCCAAGCGCAGTGATGCGAAACTTGTTGTTGTTGGCTGTATGGCCCAGCGTTATGAACAGGAACTGGTCGAGGCGCTTCCAGAGGCAGACGCGGTGATCGGCCTCGATCGATACCCGGAACTGATCGATGAACTCGACACGATGACCGGATGGCAACCTGTTGAGTTCACGGGTTTCCGTCGATCCCACATGGACATCCTTGATGTTGTGAAGCGTCCCACTCCGACAACTCCCTTCGCCTACGTCAAGGTTGCTGAGGGTTGTGACAAGACCTGTGCGTTCTGTGCGATCCCGCTCATCCGAGGGAAGCAGCGTTCGAGGGCCGGTGACGGCATCGTTGCCGAGATCGAGGGCCTCGTGGGCAACGGCGTGCAGGAGATCGTCCTCGTGGCCCAGGACCTCGCCGCCTATGGCAGGGACAACGGGTCGGGCGCCATCGAAGAGCTCGTTGAGAGAGCTGCATCGGTTGACGGGCTCGGGCGTTTGCGCCTCTACTACCTGTATCCGAGAGAGATCCGGCAGGGACTCATCGACGTGATGGCCGGCCATCCGGTGATCGCGGACTACTTCGATCTCTCCCTCCAACACTCGTCCCGGACCCTTCTTCGATCGATGCGCAGACCAGGGAGCGGCGATCAGCATCTTGCACTGATCGAGCGGATCCGAAAAGCAGCTCCAGCCGCTGCGACCAGGTCGAGTTTCATCGTTGGGTATCCGGGTGAGAGTGAAGATGATGTTGAAGGTCTCGCCGAGTTTCTCAGCGCGGCACGGCTCGATTGGGCGGGATTCTTCCCTTACTCAGCCGAAGATGGCACAGATGCGGCAACGATGCCGGATCAGGTGCCGGGCGGGCGTATCGGTGAACGTCTGCGCTACGTCCAGAGTATCCAGGACGAAGTGACGAGGGCAAAGAACGCTGCAACTGTGGGCCGCACCCTCACCGTCCTCATCGACCAGGTTGAGGACGGCCAACCTGTCGGAAGGTCCTATCGCGAGGCACCTGAGATCGATGGACTCATCCTGTTGGACGAGGGCAGAGCAGGAGAGTGGGTGACTGCCGTGATCGATGGTGCGTACGGAACGGACCTGGCCGCCTCGGTGGTGAAGGGATGATCGTCGAAACACTCGCCGTGGGTACGGAGCTGCTGCTCGGGCAGATCACGAACACCAATGCGAAGGAGATCGCGACACGGCTCGCAGAGAGCGGATTCACACATCTGAACCAGAGCGTTGTCGGCGACAACGCAAGTCGATTGGAGTCGGCGATCCTGAAGGCAGCCGAGCGCTCCGATGTGCTGATCATCACGGGCGGGATCGGTCCGACTGCCGATGACATCACGCGTGACGCTGTTGCGGCCGTTGCAGGTGTTCCTCTCGTCTACGACAGGACATATGAGCAGGTGCTCAGGGAGCGCTGGGACAGAATGCGGCCGGACAGGACGTTCCCAGAATCGAATCTGCGACAGGCGTACCGTCCCGAGGGTGCCGATATCGTGGTGAATCCGAAGGGCTCTGCGCCGGGGTTCCGGATCCGGATCGGCGAGTGCTGGGTGTTCGCACTTCCCGGTGTACCCGCCGAAATGCTCGACATGGTCGACGAGCTCGTTCTCCCCTTCCTGAGGGAGGAGGCCGGTGACGGCAGAGTCGTGGTGAGTCGAGTACTGCGAAGCTGGGGGATGTCCGAGGCCAAGGTCGGGGAGGAACTCCAGGAGCTCTTTGACAGATCAGAGAATCCGACCATCGCCTTCCTCGCATCTGAAGGTGAGATAAAGATCCGGATAACGGCGCTTGCGGAATCCGATGCCGATGCTCGATCACTCATCGCACCCGTGGAACGCGAGGTACGGGAGCGCATCGGCGACCGGATCTATGGGGCAGATGACGAAACGATCGAGAGAGTGATTCGCAGGGAGCTCGAGTCGCGCGGATGGACGATAGGAACGGCTGAATCCGCCACCGGGGGTCTGGTCGGTCGACGTCTCACAAGCCTTCCGGGAGCTAGTGAGACGTTCCGAGGTTCGGTTGTTGCCTATGCATCTGATCTCAAGACGAGCATCCTCGGCGTTCCGGAAGGAACGATCGACGAACACGGTGTTGTATCGGAGGCCACGGCCGCGGCAATGGCCCAGGGTGCACGATCTGTTCTTGGAGTGGATGTCGCGGTCGCAGTGACAGGCTCGGCCGGTCCGGAACCGCTTGAACAGCCGGTCGGTACGATGATCGTTGCCGTCGCGACTCCCTTGTGTTCGACGGTGAGAACCTTGCACATGCCCGGAGACAGGGAACGCGTCAGGGCCTATGCGGCGACGGCTGCGCTGCATCTCATGCTCCGAGCGATCCAACAGTCGTGAACGACCCGGCATTCCTGGCGGTCGACCTCAGCGACGACGACCGCCACGCGTTGTCAGCAGCGCTTGCCGAAGCGAGTCCGGGTGCGCCGATCCCCGGCAAGAAACCGCCTCCCGAGAAGTGGCACTTCACGTTGCGGTACCTCGGTGAGTGCACCGACGTTCAAGCAGAGCAGATCGTGCATCACCTCTCCGAGGCGGTCGATGAGGAATCCCGGCGGGTCTGGTGCAACGGACTCGGTGCATTCCCCCGAGCATCGAAGGCCGGTGTGGTGTATGCCTCGGTGGATGATCCGAGCGGGATACTGCGATATCTGGCAGCGGTGTGTGATGAAGCGGCAACAGATGCAGGTTTCGAATCGGAGGGCCGACCGTACGTGCCACACCTCACGTTGTCACGGCTGCGACCCGGACAGGACGTCCGCACCCTCTTTGCCGGCTACGGCGAGTTCCGTGTCCCCATCGTCGTGGGAGGTATCACTCTCTTCCGCACGCGCCAGACCCGAGGCGGCCCCCGCTACGACCCCATCGACACCGTCCCTCTCCCTTGATCGCGTACCCAGGGTTCCAGTGCACGGATACGTGGAACTGCAGCCCACAGAATGGGGGACGCGGTTACGGGATCAGGTCCTCGAGGGCTCGTCTCACGTATACCGGGATCATTCGCTTGCGATAACGGGAGGTCAGGTCGGTGTTGTTGAGCGGTCTGGCGAGCTTCCTGCAAGCCTCGGCGGCCTCGGCGATCGTGTCCGGGCTGTAGGGCCGTCCCACCAGGGCCTCCTCGGCCTCAGGGACGCGGAGAGGTGCAGAAGCGACCGCGCCGAGGACTATTCGGGCGGTAGTGCAGCTCCCGACGTCGTCGAGCCGAATGGCGGCGGCGACTCCGAGGATGGGGAAGTCGATGCTCTCGCGACGCCGCAACTTGTGGTAGGTCGCCAGCACGCCGGGATCCCCAGGGATGACGACCTCCGCGAGGATCTCGTCTGCAGCCTTGGTGAGATGTGCCATGCCGTCATCCCTGTACAGGTCCTCGACGGGAATGGATCGCTGTCCATCGGGGCCAATGAGACGCACCGCGGCGTCGAAGGCGACCATCACCGGGGCGAGGTCGGAGCTGCTCACCGCCCAGCAGTCCTTCTTTGCCGGTGCAACCCAGCACATCTCCCCACCTGCCTTGAGGCACGGTTCGGCGGCCCGGCGCCAGGTGTCGGGAACGTTCAACCAGTCGCAGCGGGTGTCGACACAGAGGTTCCCTCCCACCGTGCCCTGGTTGCGGATCTGCGGTGATGCGACAGACCCGGCGGCAGCCCGCACTGCTGTGGGGATCCGGGAATCCTCGGACACTTCTGTGAGCGTCGTGAGGGCTCCTATCCGGATGGTCCCATCGCTGTCGACGCGTACCTCGCGTAAGTCGGCGATCCGGCGGAGGGAGACGATGATACGGGCGGTGGGGTATTGGCGGCGCTTGAGGTTCGGGAGAAGGTCGGTGCCGCCGGCGCCGAGGAGTGTCCCCTCCTCGGCGAGGAGCGTCACTGCTTCCTCGATCGTCGAAGGCGCTTCGTGGCGCAAGGGAGGGAGTCTCAGCATCAGGCTCTCACTCCCTCCGGTGGTGGGTCCACGAGCAGCGGTGATCGGAACGTGTAGTCGGGGAGGTCCGTCGGCCCATAACGGCCCGTGCCTCCCTTCTCACGGTCGGCAAGGGCGGCGAGAACCTTGTCGGGCCGGAGCGGGATCTCGTCCACCCGGATGCCGAGCGCATCGTGGACCGCGTTCACCACTGCAGGGATGACGGGGAGCAGTGGGCCCTGGCCGACTTCCTTCGCTCCGAAGGGACCCTCAGCATCGATGGACTCGACGAGGATGGACTCCACGCCGGGCATTTCGAGGGCGGTCGGGATCTTGTAGTCGAGCAGTGATGGGCCGTTGTGCAGCGCACCCCGGAAGGCCTGCTCCTCCATGAGGACCTCTCCGAGAGCCATGTGGACGCTTCCCTCGATCTGTCCTCGGACGAGCAAGGGGTTTATGGCTCTCCCGATGTCGTGGGCGAGCCACACCCGCTCCACCGACACGTGCCCGGTCTCGGGGTCACAGTCGACCTCGGCGACACACGCCGAGTACGAGTACGCAGGCGAGGGGCCGACGCCGGCACCCTTGTACTCACCTTGGATGTCCTTCGGTGGCTTGTAGGTTCCGGTTGTCACGAGGAGGCCCCATCGCGCCTCGGCGATGCGCACAGCCTCGGCCCAGGGGATCTCGCGATCATCGGTGACCACGATTCCCTTGCCGAGCGATACAGCATCGAGGTCGAGGCTGAGTTCGTCTGCCACAGCGGTGAGGACGAGGTCGGCGAGCTTGAGAGCGGCTTCGAGGGCTGCGTTGCCGGCCATGAACGTCACCCGGCTGGAGTATGACCCCAGGTCGATCGGGGTGAGGTCGGTGTCGGCGGTGACGAGGGCCAGCTCGCGAGGATCGAGACCGAGGACCTCGCCGACCACCGTGGCGAGCATCGTGGTTGAGCCCTGGCCGCAGTCGGCTGCCATCGAAAAGACAGTGACACCACCGCCCCTGTCGACTTTCAGCATCACCTCGGACTGAGGCATGTCGTTGAAGTAGATGGGCAGTCCGGCGCCGGACATGTAGGCCCCGATCGCGAACCCGACCCCCCTTCCCGGCGGGAGGTTGCGGTTCCCGGCCTCGAACCCCGAGGCATCGACCACCCGCTCGATGCACTCGGCGAGTCCGCAGCTGGTGATCCTGAGGTGGTTCACGGTGGTGGTGAAAGGTTCGACGAGATTCCGGTACCGGATCGTCACCGGGTCGAGGCCGAGATCCTCTGCTGCTTTGTCGAGGTGTACTTCGAGGCCGAAACGGGGCTGAGGTGTGCCGTGCCCCCGTTTCGGCCCACAGGCAGGCTTGTTGGTGAACAACCGTACACCCTCGAATCGGTAGGCAGGGATGCGGTAGGTGACGGTCTGCAACTGTCCTGTGTACAGCAGGGAGGCCGCTCCGTAGCTTCCGTAGGCACCACCGTCGAGAAATGTCTTGAATGACATAGCGGTGATCGTGCCATCGCCGGTGAAACCGGTCTTCACCCACATGAGCACCGGATGCCGCCCTCGATGGGCGTAGAAGACTTCCTCCCGGGTGAGCACGATCTTCACAGGGCGGCCGGTAACCCTTGCGAGCTTGGCGGTGACGAGCTCGTGGGAGAAGACGTCTGTCTTGGCCCCGAACCCGCCGCCCGTGGGAGTGGCAGTGACCCGGATCTGGCTCTCGGGCATCTCGAGGACGCTGGCAAGGATGCGATGAAGGTAGTGGGGAACTTGCGTGGCGGAGAAGACGTGAAGACGCTCGTCGTCCTCTACAAGGGCGACCGCACCGTGTGGTTCGAGCGCTGCGTGATTGTTGCCCTGATAGAAGAAGACGTCCTCCCTGACGTGGTCGGCGGCCTCGAAGCCTGCGTCGACGTCACCGAACTCGAGCGACACCTCCCGATCTCGGTTGTTGCGGGGCTCGTCGCCATGGATGGGTTGATCGGTGACCTCGACGGCCTCCGCAATCGTGGTGACGACCGGGAGAGGTTCGTACGCGACCTCGATGAGTTCGATGGCTCGTTGCGCGATGTCCGGATCGTCGGCAGCAACCGCGGCGACGGGGTCACCGACATGGCGGACCTTGTCGATCGCGAGGGCGTGCTCATCCTGGCTCACGGGGAGCAACCCGAAGGCCACAGGGAGATCCCTACCGGTGAGTACGGCGTGGACGCCGGGCAGCGCTTTTGCGGCGGAGATGTCGACGGCCGAGATACGGGCGTGCGCCTGGGTGGAGCGGAGGATCTTCCCGTGGAGCATCCCCGGATACGAGATGTCGTCGACGTATCGAACCGTGCCTGTGGCCTGGGCAAGGGAGTCGACTCGGGGAGCGCTGCGGCCTACGACTCCGAGGTGGGGGTCGATACTCATGGACATTCTTCCGCGGCGGCAGCGACTGCCTTGACGATGGCTACGTATCCCGTACACCGACACATGTTCCCAGCAATCGCCTCGGAAATGGCCTCATCGGTTGGGTTGGGGTCACGGTCGAGGAGTGCCTTCGCTGTGAGGATCATCGCCGGTGTGCAGTAGCCGCACTGCGCTGCTCCGTGTTCGCCAAAGGTGCGTTGGAGAGGATGGGGGTGGGTGAGCGAGCCGATTCCCTCGATGGTGGTGATCTCCGTGTCTGCTGCGTCGACAGTGAGCGTCAGGCAGGAGAGGATCGGTGTGTCGTCCACGAGAACCGTGCATGCTCCACATTCCCCGAGTTCGCAGCCGTGCTTCGTTCCGGTGAGACCGAGGTCCTCACGCAGGGTCTCGAGAAGTGTCCGGTGCGCATCGACGAAGAGGTGCCGGGCCGTGCCGTTGACCTTCAGTATGACCGGTTCCATGATCTCTCTCAGGTGTTGGGGATCTGCACGTACTCGAACTCGACCGGCTGACCGCCGATTCCTTTCTGCGGTGGAGCGATCCACGAGGCGAACTCACCCGGCACGGTCACCTGTTGCATGAGCTCTTCGATGAAGACCCTGTCGTCGTCCGTCGGTAGGTAGTCGCTTCGTCGGACATCCCAGGTTGGCTCGTCGACCACGTCTCCCTCCGGCGTGACATCGAGACTTGCGAACTCGCCGATCTGGCGGTGGAACGCGATGTGGGGCAGGCTCAGCTCGAAGTCGACTCCGGTGTCGGCGATGTAGCGGTTCCAGCGCTTCATGCCACCTTCACAGTCGTCGACGTAGTCGTCCCTGAGCCTGGCGTTCAAGGCGTTGAGGGCGGGCACATCGATCTGCCGGAATTCGCCATCGACATGTTTCGTCACCGGATACGTGGATTCGAGGAGCTGGTGGTCGTCCTCGATCGCTGTCTCGTGATAGCGCCCCTTCAGCCCTGAGTGGTACGCGTTCGCAGCGTTGGTGGACTCTTCCGCTCCGAAGAGATCCAACGTGAGGGAGAAATGCAGGTTGAGTTTGCGCTGGATGAGGGGCAGATCGATAACGCCGAGTGCTCGCACCCCCTCCGCATCGTAGGGATCCTCGATACCCCCGTCGCGCATCGCTTCAGCAGTCGCCTTGATGATCCTTCCGACGCCGGTTGCGCCGACGAACATATGGTGCGCTTCCTCTGCAAGCATGAATCGGCATGTGCGCGACAGGGGATCGAAGCCGGACTGGGCAAGCGCCTCGAGCTGCATCTTCCCGTCGCGATCGGTGAAGTAGGTGAAGAGGAAGAACGACAGCCAGTCGGGTGTCTCCTCGTTGAAGGCACCGAGCATGCGGGGACGGTCTGCGTCGCCCGAGCGGCGCCGTAGCAGCTCTTCAGCCTCCTCGCGGCCGTCCCGCCCGAAGTATCGCTGGAGGAGGTAGACCATCGCCCACAGGTGCCTGCCCTCTTCGACATTGACCTGGAAGAGGTTCCTCATGTCGTAGAACGACGGTGCCGTTGCACCGAGGAAGCGCTGCTGCTCGACCGACGCCGGCTCCGTGTCGCCCTGGATGACGATGAGGCGTCGCAACATTGCCCGATACGCGCCGGGGATCTCTTGCCATGCAGGCTCGCCTTTGTGCTCACCGAATGGGATGGTGCGTCCTTCCTCGGCTGGAGCGAGGAGGATTCCCCAGCGATACTCGGGCATCTTCACGAAGTCGAACTTCGCCCATCCGTCACGCTCAACGCTCACCGCAGTGCGAAGCCAGACGTCGGCCTCCTGGAAGGGGGTCTCATGGATGAACCCGCTCGGCCCCATGTCGACCCACCACTCGAGGTACTTCGGGTACCAGCGTTCAAGTGCCCGCAGGAGTTTCTGATCGTCGGCGAGGCCGACGTTGTTGGGCATCAGTGTTGAGTAGTCGACGATGTCCGAAGTCAAGATCAGCTCTCTTTCAGGTTCGCTTGCGGTTGAATTCCGGGCGAACGCCGGTGCCGTATCGCTGGAGGGCACCATCGGGTCCCGATGCGTTCGGACGGGTGAATATCCAGTTCTGCCAGCCCGTGAGCCGGCCGAAGATCTTCGTTTCGAGGGTTTCGGGTCCAGGGAAGCGCAGGTTCGCCTCCATTCCCGTCAGGGCGTCGGGGGAGAAGGATGCCCGCTCTTCGATGGCGAGTCGCAGCTCATCGTCCCAGTCGATGTCGTCGTATGCGAAGGTGACGAGTTCGGCTTCGAAGGCTTCGAGGGCGTCGAGTTCCTTGCCGACGAGTGCCTTGGCCCGCTCCCCGGCGTCCTCTCGTCCCCAGAAGCGGGTGGTGAGGCGCGTGAGGTGATTGTCCATCGCCAATGGCCCGAGGTTCATGGCGGTGAATCGGATCTTCGGCTCGCGAGCATCGGAATCATCGAAGGTCCCTTCGAGCATGTAACAACGGTCGGCGGCGAGTGCGAGCTCGGAGAGGAAGCCGACGAAGCAGCTGCCGGGCTCGATCAGCGTGAACGTCGTTCGGGACGTCTGGTCGAGACGCCGCAACGTCCTCTTCAGATAGAGAACGATCTCGCGTACAGCCCAATGATCGATGTGCTCGAACAGGAAGGCATCGTGTTCGGTCACGATCTCCGCGTCGCCTTCCGTCTTCAACAACCATGTTCCGATTTCACGCTCGTTGGTTCGCAGGTGCAGGATCGCGTCATCGAGGGATCGCGTCATCTCCAACGGCCAGAATCCGACACCGAGCGCGACTACACCCGATCCGTCCGACGGTGGTCCGTGTGTCGGGCCTTGAATCACGAAGGTCGCCGTACCGAGCTCGCGGTCGAGTTCGATGCGGAGCGATGGGTACACGATCGCGAATTCGGTGATCGCCCGCTCGAGAGGCGTGAGCTCGATTCCGGCACCGGTAGCCGGCCTGTCGCTTGTTGCTGCCATCACCGCGAGACGCTCATCAACGGCATCGGCGAACCGAGAGGTTGGAATCGTCTCATCGACGAGGCGCCACTCGACGGCTTTTCGGCCTTTGATCCCCTCCTCGACGGTGGAGAACACATCGGCGAGATCGCGGCGAACGAATCGTTTGTCGACGAGGCGGGTGAGGCCGCCGGTGCCGGGGAGGACACCGAGAAGGGGTACCTCTGGAAGAGCGACCGACGCCGTTCCATCATCGACGAGGATGATGTGGTCCGTTGCGAGGGCCAGTTCGTATCCGCCGCCTGCTGCGCTGCCGTTGATGGCGGCGAGATACCGCTGGCCCGAGTTCTTGCTCGCGTCTTCGACACCGTTGCGTGTCTCGTTCGTGAACTTGCAGAAGTTCACCTTGTCCGGGTGTGAGGATTGGCCGAGCATCTTGATGTTTGCTCCGGCACAGAAGATCCGTTCCTTGAGCGACTCGATCACGACAACCTTCACCTCGGGGTGCTCAAATCGCAGGCGCTGCACAGCATCGTAGAGCTCGATGTCGACGCCGAGATCGTAGGAGTTCATCTTCAGTTCCCAGGGGCCGAGACCACCGGCCTCGTCCACGTCCATTCCAAGACGGGCAACCTTCCCGTCGATGGTCAACTGCCAATGCCGGTATTGGCCCGGATGCGTGCGGAAGTCGACGTTCATGCGTCGATCGTAACAGGGGCCACATCCGGCACGGACAGACGGATGGATGGCTGACGCTCGGTCGCACCACGGAGAGCGCTGCTACGGTGGCCGCGGAACCCGAGCACGTATGGAGAACGGAGGCAGGGATCGTGATCGACCACACCGTGGACATAACGGCGGAGGAACTGACCTTCGCCCCGACGTTCAACGTCGTCGTGCCATTCATCGACCGACACATCACAGAGGGACGGGCCGACAAGGTCGCCATCCGGACGACCCACGGCGACGAGGTCACCTACGGGGATCTGGCAGACGGCGTGAACAGGGCTGGGAACGCACTCGCCGGTCTGGGTCTCACGCAAGGGGACCGCGTGCTCATGGTGGTAAAGGATGACCCTGTCTTCTGCTACCTGTTCTGGGGTGCGATCAAGGCTGGGTTTGTCCCTGTGCCGCTCAATACGCTGCTGCGCGCCAAGGACTATGAGTTCGTCATCGCCGATTCCGAAGCGGCCGCGGTCATATGGTCCCCGGAGTACGACGAAGAAGTGGTCCCGGCCCTGGCCGCCGTCGCCCCGGGCCCGGCCCATCGAATCCGTACCGAGGGGGAGGGGGCAACGGTTCGCTCCCTCCTCGAGGGTGCGTCCCCCGACCTCGAGCCTGCCGCCGCAACCGCGCTCGACGACTGCTTCTGGTTGTACTCGTCCGGGTCAACGGGCAACCCGAAAGGAGCGATCCACCGACACCGTGACATGGTGGTCACCAGCCAGAGATACGGTGTCGAGACCCTCGGTGCCAGGGAAGACGACGTCTTCTTCTCCGCCGCGAAACTGTTCTTCGCATACGGCCTCGGCAACGGCATGACCTTCCCCCTGTGGGTGGGCGGCACCGCGATCCTCTTCGATGGTCGGCCCACCCCCGACACGACGTTCGATGTCATCGGGCGGTTCCGGCCCACGCTCTATTTCGGTGTACCGACGCTCTACGCAGCACAGCTTGCCGGGTACGACGAGCTGGAGCCCGATACGTCTTCGCTACGGTTGTGCGTCTCTGCGGGGGAGGCTCTGCCACCGGACATCTTGCGACGGTGGAAGGAACGAACCGGGCTCGACATCCTCGACGGCATCGGGTCCACGGAGCTGCTCCATATCTTCATCTCAAACGTGCCCGGAGACATCCGCCCCGGCGCCACCGGCAAACCCGTCCCCGGCTACGAGGCACGGATCGTCGACGAGGACGGGAACGACGTTCCTGTTGGAGAGTCCGGGCGTCTCCTGGACCGTGGCCACTCTGCGGCGAGGGCGTACTGGAACAACCCGGAGAAGACTGCCGCGACGATGTACGGCGATGACTGGCTCGATACCGGTGACACCTACCTGCGCGACGAGGACGGATACTTCTACTACCAGGGCCGAAGCGACGACATGATGAAGGTCGGCGGGATCTGGACGTCCCCGTTCGAGATAGAGGCGAAACTCATGGAGCATCCGCTCGTCCTCGAGGCGGCGATCATCGGCCACAAGGACGATGCCGGTCTGGTGAAACCGTCTGCGGTCGTTGTCCTCACGGACGCCTCTGCCGCAAGCGGGGACCTCAAGACAGAGCTCCAGACCTTGTGCAAGGAGGGTCTCGCTCCCTACAAGTACCCTCGTTGGATCGAGTTCGTCGACGACCTACCGAAGACCGCGACCGGCAAGATCCAACGGTTCAAGCTTCGGAGCTGACAGCTGAGAGCTTGCTCTGGTTTGCGTGAACTCGACGCGGCAATGCAAACTGGTCCGATGAAGATCACCTTCTTCGACCGCGAGATCGAGACGCTTCCCAGAGAGCGACTTCGCACGCTTCAGGAGACGAAGCTCGCCGCGGTGGTGACAAGCACCTACGGCAGCAATCGTTTTGTCACAGAGAAGTTCGATGAGGCGGGAGCCACAGCAGGGGATGTGCGCACCCTGGAGGATCTCGTCGGTTTGCCGTTCACAACGAAGGACGAGCTCATGGCGGCCCAGTCCGAGGGGTTGCTGAGCACCAACTGCACCTTCGGGGAGGCGGCCTACACGAGGATCCACCAGACGTCGGGGACCACAGGTCCTCCTCTGCGGGTCTTCGACACGGCGGAGAGCTGGGACTGGTGGGGGCACTGCTGGGGGTTCGTGCTGGCAGGAGCCGGCGTCACCGCGCAGGACCGCCTCTTCGTACCGTTCTCCTTTGGCCCTTTCATCGGCTTCTGGGCGGCACTTGGCGGTGCCGAAAAGGTCGGGGCGTTGATGATCCCCGGCGGCGGCCGCACATCCTCGCAGCGGCTCAGGCTCATGGCCGAGATGGGTGCCACGGCAATGACGTGCACACCGACCTATGCGCTGCGGTTGGCCGAAGTGGCGAGGGACGAAGGTTTCGATCTGTCAACGATTCCGATGCAGATAACTGTGCATGCCGGGGAGCCCGGCGCCGGTATTCCGGCCACGAAGGCCCGGATCGAGGAGCAGTGGGGTGCACGTTGCTATGACCACGCAGGGGCTTCCGAGGTCGGGGCCCACAGCTTCGAGTGCCAGGCCCAACCGGGAGGGACTCATGCCATCGACAGCGAGTTCATCGTCGAAGTGGTCGACCCCGCCAGCGGGCGGGCTGTAGCGCCCGGTGACGAGGGAGAGCTGGTCATCACGAACCTGGGTCGAGTCGGGTTTCCCGTGATCCGATACC
>CAZWMX010000015.1:0-2003 GCA_964635205.1 uncultured Acidimicrobiaceae bacterium
CGTACCCTCTGGGGTATGGACAACATCACAATGTATGGAGCAGAATGGTGCGGCGATTGTCGGCGAGCCAAGCAATGGTTCGAGAGGAACTCGGTGGATTACACCTGGGTAGACCTTGAAGAGCATCCTGAAGAGATCGACACCGTGATCAGGTACAACGAGGGACGCAAGAACATTCCCGTGGTCGTCTTCGGCGACGGGAGCCACCTGACCGAGCCGACGGATGCAGATCTCGAGGCCAAGTTGGCCGGGGACGCCGACAATGGCGAACAGTGAATCATTGACGAGCGTGTCAACACCGGCAACCATGGTGAGATGCCGGATCGAGACCTAACGACTGAGACTGCGTCCTACCTCGAGCGCCTTCGTGTGCAAAGGGGCCTCGCTGAGAACACCATCGTTGCGTATAGAGGTGACCTGGCCGGTTTCGTTGCGTTCGCCGATCGATACGGCGTGTCCGAAGTGGATGGCGTCGATCGCAGGCTGATCCGGAGATATGTCGCGAATCTCACGACCCGGGGGTACGCACCGAGGTCGGTCGCACGAAAAGTATCCGCAGTTCGCGCTTTTCTCGGTGACCTGGCGAAACGGGAAATCATCGATCACAACCCCGCAATGGGTGCGCCCCAACCGAAGCGTCCAGGAACCCTGCCCCGTGCGATTCCTGCCGGCGCCCTCGGTCGAGTACTCGATGCACTCGATGGATCCGACCCGATCGACGTTCGCGATCGAGCGATCCTCGAGACGCTGTACGGAACGGGTCTCCGCGTTTCGGAACTTGCGTCGCTCACGATCCGATCCGTGGACGAAGGATCGTTCATTCGGGTGCGCGGAAAGGGGAACAGGGATCGGACCATTCCGTTCGAAGGTGCCGCACGCAGAGCCATCGACCGTTACGTCGAGGACGCCCGTCCGAGACTCCTGACAAGCGAATCGGGTACATCGCTCTGGCTCGGGCTACGAGGTAGACCCCTTGGGCCGCGTGGTGTTCGGAGAGTTGTGCGCGCCAGGGTGGGAACGTTCCCGCATGCACTTCGTCATTCATATGCGACACATCTGCTAGAAAACGGTGCAGATCTTCGCTCCGTGCAGGATCTGCTCGGTCATACCGAGCTCGCGACCACGCAGATATACACTGCCGTCACGCGAAGGCACATGACCGAGACCTACGAAAGAAGTCACCCACGTGCGTGAACAGGGAGAGCCAGACCTCCAGGATCTGTGGACCGAGTACAAGTCCACGGGTGACGAGCGCGCGCGCGAAGGTCTCATCCTCCACTACTCACCCCTCGTGAAATTCGTCGCCGGCCGTGTCGGATCCGGTCTACCGAGGAATGTGGACCAGAACGATCTGGTGTCCTTCGGGACCTTCGGCCTGATCGACGCCGTCGACAAATTCGAGCCCGAGCGTGGTTTCAAGTTCGAAACGTATGCAGTCAATCGGATCAAAGGCGCGATCCTCGACGAACTGAGGCACCTCGACTGGGTGCCGCGCTCGGTGCGCGCACGTGCCCGCGAGATCCAGCGAACAATGGCAGAACTCAACCACAAGCTCCAGCGCACTCCGACAGAGGACGAGGTCGCGACGGCGATGGATGTTTCCGTGGATTCCCTGCGCGAGCAGCTCGGCGAGATCGCGAATCTCGGATTCGTGGCTCTCGACGAGCTCTTGAATCCCTCCGAGAGCGACTCCGGTGCGATGTCCGAGATGATCGCCGACCCGGGAGCGATCGATCCATCCGGTAGTTTCGAAAAGGAAGAAACCCGCTACATGCTCGCGGATTCGATCAACCGGCTGCCCGACCGTGAGCGACTCGTGCTCACGCTCTACTACTACGAAGGTCTGACGCTTGCCGAGATCGGCGGCGTGCTCAACGTGACAGAGTCGCGTGTCTGTCAGATCCACACCAAGGCGGTCATGAGCCTGAGGAACCGATTCATCGAACCTGCGTATAGGTAGCTCGCTGGCGCTCGCGGTCTACAGTTCACGGTTCACGGTTCAC
>CAZWMX010000015.1:2103-5191 GCA_964635205.1 uncultured Acidimicrobiaceae bacterium
ACTGTTGACTGTCAACTCGGTGCCGGGCAGGCGTCGGCCCTTACGAACATCGCCGCTATACACTCTCTCCCATCACACACGTCCATCGCAATCCCCGTGTGGTGCGGCTACGCGCGTAGCCGTCGGGGGGCTCGAAGGATGGGCGGAAGAAAAACCCGAACAAGGAGAAGAAACCGTGGCACCAGTAGCCATGCGCCAGCTCTTGGAGGCTGGTGTTCATTTCGGTCATCAGACCGCTCGATGGAACCCCAAGATGCGACCGTACATCTTCACGGAACGCAACGGGATCCACATAGTCGACCTTCGCCAAACGCTTGAAACCATCAACGAGTCCTACAAGGTCGTCTCGGACATAGCGGCTGCCGGCGGGACGGTTCTCTTCGTTGGAACCAAGAAACAGACCCAGACCGCCATTGAAGACGCGGCGAAACGCGCCGAGATGCCGTACGTCAACAACCGGTGGCTCGGTGGCATGCTCACGAACTTCCAGACGATCCACAAGCGGATTCTCTATATGCGGGAACTCGAGCAGATGGAGAAGAGCGGTGAGATGGAGTCTCTTCCGAAGAAGGAGCGAATCCGTCTCAGGCGTGAGCTCGTCAAGCTCCAGAATGTTCTCGGTGGTGTGCGTGACATGCGTCGCCAGCCGGATGCCGTTCTCGTGATCGACATCAACGCAGAACACATAGCGGTCGCTGAGGCGAGCCGACTCGGTATTCCGATCATCGCACTCGTCGATACGAACTGTGATCCTGATCCGATCGACTACGTGATCCCTGGTAATGATGATGCCATTCGGGCAGCTCATCTTGTCGCTGGAGCGATCGCCGACGGTTGCATCGCCGGTGCCGAGATCGCCCGGGCGAAGCGTAAGGATGCCAAGCCTGACGATGACACCAGAGAAGCCAAGGAGTAACCCGGTGGCAGAATTCACCGCCAAGGACGTTCAATCTCTGCGCAAGGAGACCGGCGCAGGGATGATGGACGCAAAGAACGCACTCGCCGAGACCGGTGGTGACGTCGACAAGGCCAAGGACCTGTTACGTGAGAAGGGTATTGCCAAGGCAGACAAACGTTCTGGACGCGAACAGGGCGAAGGAGTCGTTGGTGTGTACATGCACACACAGGCAGGCCGCCCGGTCATCGGCGTTCTCGTTGGGCTGGCTTCCGAGACGGATTTCGTCGCCAAGAGCGAGGACTTCATCGCGACGGCAAACGACATTGCGATGCATGCTGCTGCGGCGAAGCCGTTGTGGCTGTCACGTGAAGATGTTCCAGAGGATGCCGTGACCAAGGAGAGGGAACTCATTGCGGCAGAAGCGCTCAACGAGGGCAAGCCGGATGCGATCGTAGAGAAGATCGTTGAGGGCCGCATCAACTCTTTCTACAAGGACTACGTTCTGCTCGACCAGGTATTCGTCCGCTCGGACCGGTTTGAAGGTACCGTGGGTGAGCTGGTCCAGGATCTCGCCATCAAAATGGGCGAGAATATCTCGATCTCGAAGATCGCAAGGGTCGAAATCGGGGAAGGCTGATACATGACGAAACGACGGGTCGTTCTCAAACTCTCGGGCGAGGCATTCGCCGATGCCACTCTCGGATATGGAATCGATCCGGCGACCGTCGACCGCACGGCGGAGGAGATCGCCGCAGTGCACAAAGAAGGGCATGAGATCGCCATCGTCGTTGGAGGTGGGAACATCTTCAGAGGCCTCAGCGAGGCCGCGAAGGACATGGATCGAGCCAATGCGGACAACATGGGCATGTTGGCGACCGTCATCAACGCTCTTGCGCTCAGAGACGCGCTCGAACGTGCCGGAGCAGAATGTCGTGTGCAGACGGCGATCGTTATCCAGGAGGTAGCCGAGCCGTACATCAGATTGCGGGCGATCCGGCATCTCGAAAAGGGTCGGATCGTGATCTTTGCAGCGGGAACGGGGAACCCCTTCTTCACGACCGATACGACGGCCGCGCTTCGTGCAGCCGAGATCGGTGCAGACGCAGTTCTCAAGGCGACGATGGTCGATGGCATCTACACGTCCGATCCCGCGACGAACCCCGACGCTGTGCTGCTCCATGAACTCGACTACATGCATGCGATTTCCGAACAGCTCGGGGTCATGGACACAACGGCAGTTACGATGTGCATGGAGAACGACCTCCCGATCCGCGTGTTCAACATGACCACACCGGGCAACGTCGCAAAGGCGGTGCGCGGAGAACCGGTGGGGACGGTGGTGGACGCCGGGAGGACCACGTGATCAACGAACTGCTCCGGGAAGCCAACACGAAGATGGACCAAGCAGTTGAGCACACGGGCCAGGATTTCGCCGGAGTGCGCACCGGAAGGGCAAACGCTGGAATCCTCAGTCGTGTCACCGTTGACTACTACGGAACGCAAACTCCGCTGCAGCAGCTTGCCAGTTTCTCGGTCCCCGAAGCCAGGATGCTGATCGTCCAACCGTTCGACAAGTCCTCGATTGCCGCAGTCGAGCGTGCCATTCAGGAGGCCGACCTCGGTCTCAATCCTTCCAACGATGGGAACATCATCCGGCTTGCCTTTCCTGCTCTGACCGAGGAACGAAGACGGGAGCTGATCAAGGTCGTGCGAGCACTGGCTGAAGACGGCAGAATCGCGGTGCGTAACGTTCGTCGTCACTGCAAGGATCGGATCGAAGACGAAGATGTGTCCGAAGATGACATCCATCGTGCCGAAAAGGAACTTCAGCAGCTCACGGACGAACACGTTGCCAAGATCGATGAGGCAGTCACCCGTAAGGAAGAGGAACTCCTCGAGGTCTGAGCCGAGCCCCACGCTGTGGAAAGTCCGCCCGACCCGTTGATTGCCTTCGAGACGAGAACGAAACAGGTACCGTTGAGCCAACATGACTGACGACCGCAGCAACGACCAATCCGGTGGGGGTTTCGACGACTGGCTCGATGATGAACCAGGACCGGTAACCGACCCGTACAAGGTCCCCGCCTCCGACGATTCCGAGGGGGAAATCACTGAGACGACGGACGACGAGCCCACGGTGGATGAAGGCGACGAGACCGCTGAGATCGAGGCGGTGTCAGACGATGAGGA
>CAZWMX010000015.1:5291-13166 GCA_964635205.1 uncultured Acidimicrobiaceae bacterium
GAGACCGCGGAGATTGAAACTGTTCCCGACGATATGTCTCTCGAAGAGCCGGACGTGAAGGACGAGGATCGCGATGACACCGGAGAGCTCGAAATCGTGTCCGTGGACGACGAAGAACCGGTGCCTGAAGCACAGCCGGGAGCTGACGGCTGGGAGCTGACGGCCGAAGATGCCAACACCGATGAGCTGGAGCCAATAGCGTCAATTGGATTCGGTGAGTTGTGGGACGGCGATGGTCCGGACGAGGCGGTTTCGACATCAACAGGTACCGGACCTGAGCTTTTTGATATCTCGGAAGAGGACTACCTCCACACCGCCACGAGGGAACACGTCGTTCTCGCCGAGTCGATCGCGCTGGCCGACGACGAAGACACCGAGCAGGTCGCCCTGGCAGCTCCTATCCCCGGCCTGGATTCCGCCGTTGTCGGATTCGAAGACGTCGTAGAGGCCGAAGGGCATGGACGGGTCAGGGCTCGTGCGGCAGGTGACTTGATCGCCAGGGTCATCACGGCCGTTCTGCTGGTCGTAGCCCTTGGCGCGTCGCTGTTGTGGCGACCTGCGTTGGTTGCATTGGCTCTCGGCATCTTCGTTCTCGGCGCGGGAGAGTTCTATACGGCACTCGTGAGGTCGGGACGGAAGCCGATCGCGTTGTTCGGGTTCCTCGGCATCATCGGAGCGTCTCTTGGGGCATTCTTCTTCGGAGCGCTCTGGATACCCGTTGCATTCATCCTGGCGACGACCGTGCTGCTGCTCTATTACGCAGTCGTTCCGGGCAAACACGACCCGATTGGGAACCTCGCTCTCACTATCACAGTGATGGTGTGGGCCGGTCTGGGTTCCTTCGCCATGCTCATCGCCAACGCCGACGCGTATCGGACTCTCGTATTCGGGGTCGTGGGTGCCGTTGCGGCGATGGACATCGCACAGTACTTCTTCGGCCGCGCACTGGGAAGACACCAGCTTGCACCGTGGGTATCGCCCAAGAAAACGGTGGAGGGTCTCGTGGCCGGTGTTGTCGTCGCACTGACAGCTGGTGCTCTTCTCCACTTCCTCAAGCCGTTCGAACTGACATCCGGTCTCGCCATCGGCGCAGCCGTAGCTGTGTTCGCCCCCATTGGAGACCTCGCGATGTCGGCTGCGAAGCGGTCGCTCGGCCTCAATGACATGGGGTCGGTCCTTCCAGGACACGGCGGCTTCCTCGACCGAATCGATGGTCTCCTCTTCGTGATTCCCGTCGCGTGGGCGATCTTCTTGTGGGCTGGGATCCTCTGAACGCGCTCGTCGTCCTCGGTGCGACCGGTTCCATCGGTAGTCAAACGCTCGAGGTCGCTTCGCGAATCGGCATACCGGTTGCGGCCATTGCTGCGAATACCGCATCGGATGCTCTCTATGAGATCGCGTCGGCGTATGACGATGCGATCGTCTGCGTTTCCGATCCCGGCGAGGGTCGCGACCGATTCGAGTCGCGTTTCGGTGACCGCGTGCACTTCGGCCCGGGAGCTGTCACCGAGGCTGCCGCCCTCCCAAACAGCACGGTGGTCAACGGCGTGGTGGGTGCCGCAGGGCTCCGTTCATCGTTGTCTGCGCTGTACGCAGGCAACCGGCTTGCGCTGGCGAACAAGGAGAGTCTCGTCGCTGGAGGGTCCCTCATGCTTGACGCTCTCAACGAGGGAGGTGGTGAGCTCGTTCCCGTCGACTCCGAACATTCGGCTATCTGGCAGTGCATCGTTGGTGAGTCGCGAGCAGACGTCGAGCGCGTGATCCTCACGGCGTCGGGTGGACCATTCCGAGGGATGACACCTACGGAGCTGGAATCGGTGACGGTCGCCCAGGCGCTGCACCATCCAACATGGGCGATGGGTCCAAGGATCACAACGGATTCAGCGACACTCATGAACAAGGCGTTCGAGGTGATCGAGGCGCACTATCTGTTCGGAATGGAGTATGACAACATCGATGTGGTGATTCACCCCCAGAGCATCGTCCATTCGTTTGTAGAATTCTCCGACGGTGTGGTGAAGGCTGAGGTTGGCTTCCCCGACATGCGGAAGCCCATCCAGTATGCGATCACCGAACCCGGCCGTGCTGCCACAAACCATGAACCGTTCCGCATCCCAGGAACCACGTTGTCGTTCGAAGAGCCGGACCGGGAAGCCTTCCCCTGCCTGGATCTGGGGTACGAGGCCGGCCGAATCGGAGGAACGGCCACGGCGGTGCTCAACGCGGCCGATGAGGTTGCCGTTGGTGCCTTTCTCGATGACAGGATTCGGTTCGTGGACATATCCGAGGTGGTTTCGACCGTTCTGGAACGACACGACGCAACCATGCCGCGAGACGTTGAGGATGTGGCTGCGGCGGATGCACAGGCTCGTGCACACGCGGCCGAGGCCTGTTCGGACTTGAGCGGCTGACGGATCCCGTGCCGTCATCCCCAGGGATGATTGCGGTATCGACCGATCGGCTGATGGGCAAGCCGCAACACACTGGGTACGATCGTGTCATGAGGGAATCGAGATCTGATCGTGTTTTCTTGTTCGACGCCTTCATGGCTTCGGCTCTGTTTGTCGCTTCTGTTGCGTCTCTAGCCGGATGGCCTGCGGCCGAAGGCGTTCGTCCTCTGGATCTCGGTGCCTTCGTATTGATCGCAGCACAGACGCTCACGCTTGCGTGGCGTCGTCGCTTCCCGACTGCCGTTCTCCTGATCGTGGCTGTTGCATGGGCGGTAGAAAGAGGGATCAATTATCCGGCGAGCTGGGCGTATTTCGGTATTGCCCTCGCCCTGTATACGGTCGGTGCCGAGCTCCCCCTGAGCAGGTCCCGAATCGTCGCCGGGGTTGTGATCGCGGTTTCTGCTGCATGGACAGTCATCGGAATCATTGTCTACGGACTCCCTTGGACAACCGTGTTGGGAGTACTTCTCTTCCTCACTTTCCCGTGGCTGGTCGGAGTTGAATCCCGCAGACGTGAGCAGAGAGTTCTGGATCTCGAGGATCGAGCCATCAGAGCCGAGATGTCAAAGGAACAGGAAGCTGCCGATGCGGTGAGGGACGAACGTGCCCGAATCGCGCGTGAACTCCATGACGTCATCGCACATGAGATGACGGTCATGACGGTTCAGGCGTCGGCCGCGGGGCGTGTCATCGACACCGACCCATCCGAAGCGAAACGCTCCATGCAGATCGTCGAAGATGCCGGACGGCGAGGACTCACAGAGATGCGTCGACTTCTTGGACTGCTGAGGGAGACCGGCGATCTCCAACTCGATCCCCAGCCGGGGCTCGACTCGTTGGAATCACTTGCTCACCAGCTTACCGATGCCGGCCTTCCCGTCGAGATGAAGATCGAGGGCACACGTCGAGACCTTCCCGTAGGAATCGATCTCAACGCCTTCAGAATCGTGCAGGAGTCGCTCACGAACACCGCTCGGCACGCAGGACCCGAAGCGACCGCCGACGTGCTTGTGACATATCGGGAGAACGAGCTCGAGATCGATGTGAGCGACGACGGCAGGGGAGCAGCAGAGAATCTGGTGTCTTCCGGTCATGGTCACGGCCTCATCGGCATGGAGGAACGTGTCTCGCTACTGGACGGATCACTCTCGGCGGGTCCGCGTACCGGTGGCGGTTACCGCGTCCGCGCGACCATCCCCATTCCTCCACAATGACCGAAACTATCGGAGTTCTCGTTGTGGACGACGAGGCGCTCGTCCGTGCTGGTTTTGTCATGATCCTTGATAGTGAACCCGGGATCAGTGTTCTCGGTGAGGCCGAGAACGGTCAACAGGCAATCGCCGTGGCCAAGGAGCTGGATCCTGATGTCATTCTCATGGACATCCGGATGCCCGTGTTGGATGGAATCGCAGCGACTCGTGAGATCTGCAAGCCAGAGAACAGCTCGGACATGCACCCACGAGTCCTGATGTTGACAACCTTCAATCTCGACGACTACGTCTACGACGCGCTTCGCGCTGGGGCGAGCGGTTTCCTTCTCAAGGACACACCTCCAGACGGCCTTGTGCACGCCGTGCGTGTTGTTGCGGCTGGAGATGCGTTGTTGGCACCCTCGGTTACGCGTCAGCTCATCGACGAGTTCGGAAGGTCGTCAACAGCAACGAAGCCTCACCCCGGAATCGATGATCTCACGGAACGCGAGACCGAGGTCCTGAGACAGATGGCGCGAGGCCTCTCGAACGCCGAAACAGCGGATGAGCTGTTCGTCTCTGAAGCGACCGTCAAGACACACGTCTCGCACATTCTCACGAAACTGGATCTCCGAGACCGCGTCCAGGCTGTTGTCGCAGCCTACGAATCGGGTCTCGTGCAACCAGGAGACGGCTGAACGAGCTTCGCTCGCGGACCGCTCAGCGGACGTTGTCCGCCGACCGCTCCGCTCTACGTAGTACGACCGCTCGCCTTGCTCGCTCTACGTAGTACGACGCTGTGTTGCCGGTCGTCATACGTACTACGTGCTTCCTCTGTCGTGTATCGTCCGTCGTTGGACTGACCATGTAATCATCCCCATGGCCGATGGCAGAAACCCGCTCTTCTCGTACCTTGTACACATCCGAGGAAGGAAGACCTGTGACCACAACAACCAAGGAAATTGCCGCGAGGCTCGAGAACGGCGTCAAGACATACGGAGACGGGGACGCGGCGGTTCATGCTCTCAATGGGGCAACTGCCGAATTCGAGCGAGGTCGTTTCACGGCGATCATGGGACCGTCCGGCTCCGGAAAGTCGACTCTTCTCCATTGCATCGCGGGCCTCGACAGCCTCACATCGGGCAGTGCCTTCATCGGCGATATCAACCTGTCGTCGCTCAAGGACAGAGATCTCACCTTGCTGCGGCGCGAGCGAATCGGATTCGTATTCCAGGCGTACAATCTGGTTCCGTCGCTCACCGCGGAGGAGAACATCCTCCTTCCTCTCTCGATCGGTGGCAAGAAGCCGGACGAGGACTGGTACAGCCAGATCCTCGACACCGTGGGCCTTCGGGACCGCCTTGATCACCTCCCCTCTGAGCTCTCCGGTGGACAGCAGCAGCGCGTCGCGGCTGCACGCGCCCTCGTTTCGCAACCCGAGATCATCTTCGCCGACGAGCCAAGCGGGAATCTCGACTCGAAGGCCAGCGCAGAACTGCTCGCTTTCATGCGGAGGGCCGTCAAGGAATTCGGCCAGACGATCGTCATGGTGACCCATGATCCGAACACGGCTGCGTATTCGGATCGGATCATCTTCCTCGAGGACGGGAAGACGGTTGATGAGATGTACGACCCAACCGCGGGCTCCGTACTCGACAAGCTCAAGAGCCTCGGTGGCTGAAGCATGATCACAACAGCGATCAAATCGCTTTTAGCACACAAGGTTCGGTTCCTTCTCACGGCCGTCGCGATCGTCCTCGGCGTCAGCCTCGTGGCCGGTACGTTCCTCTTCACCGACACGATCAACGCACAGTTCGATGATCTCCTGGATGACATCTACGCAGGCATCGACGTGAGCGTTCGTGCAGACGCGGGAGATTTCAGTGCGGGAACAGAGCCGTTCCCTGAGTCTGTATTCGATGATGTGGATGCCGTCGACGGTGTCGAAGTCGCAGAGGGCGGTGTGGCATCTCTCACTGCTCAGGTTCTCGACAAGGACGGTGACCCGATCGGCGGTCAGGGTCCACCAACCCTTGGCTTCTCCTGGGGAGAGGTCGCATCGCTCAATCCGATGCGGATCAAGGAAGATGCCGGACGTGCCCCTGAGGGTCGCGGCGAGGTCGTACTGGACGCGAACACCGTGACGAACAGTGGGTACGCACTCGGCGATACGGTGACGGTTGTGGCTTTCAACGGGCCGGAGGAGTTCGAACTCGTCGGGATCGCATCCTTCGGCGACCAGGACAGTCTCCTCGGTGCGACGCTCGTGATGTTCGAGCTCGAGGAGGCGAAGAGAGTTTTCGGGTTCGGTGATGAACTCACGGGAATCAGTGTTCAGGCTGAGGCTGGTGTCGACGCCCAGGCTCTCACCGACAGGATCTCAACGGTGCTGCCGGCCGGCGTTGAAGCCGTGACCGGAGAGACCGAACAGAACGAGCAAGCAGCCGACATCAACGAAGGTCTCAGTTTCTTGAACATCGGCCTTCTGTCCTTCGCAGGCGTGTCGATATTCGTCGGGGCGTTCATCATCCAGAACACCTTCCGAATCGTTGTCGCCCAGCGCACCCGCGAGCTCGCTCTTCTGCGGGCGATCGGTGCGACGGGGAGACAGATTCGCTCGATGGTCATCACAGAAGCGCTGCTCATCGGAGTTGTGGGGTCTATCGCTGGGATCGCGTTCGGGTTCCTCATGGCTCTGGGGATCCGAGGCTTGATGAACTCACTTGGATTCGGAGTTCCCCCCGGAGCGCTTGTCCTGCTGCCTCGAACGATCATCGTCTCGATGCTCGTTGGCCTGATCCTCACGCTGCTCTCCTCGTTGCTGCCTGCAAGAAAGGCATCCCGCATCCCTCCGGTCGCAGCAATGCGGGAGGACGCCGCCAGGACTCCACGTCGGAGCCTGCGCATGCGTGCAATCGCAGGAACCGTGATCACCGGATTCGGGGTACTGCTGTTGGCCGTTGGGCTCTTCGCGAGTGTGGGGCGAGCGATCGTCTTCGTCGCAGCGGGCGCGGCGATCGCCTTCACAGGTGTGTCTGTGCTTGCGCCGCTCGCAGCGAGGCCTCTCGCCGACGTGATCGGGTGGCCGTTGCCGCGCCTCTTCGGGATATCAGGCCTCCTTGCGAAGGAGAACACGAAACGAAAACCGCGTCGAACCGCGTCGACAGCGTCGGCGTTGATGGTGGGCGTTGCCCTTGTCGCCTTCTTCTCCGTGTTCGGATCCTCGACGAAGGCATCGATCACCGAAACCGTGTTCGAACTCTTCCCCGCGGATCTCACGTTCCAATCCACGAACCAGACGGATCCGGAGCTGCCGGCGCCTATGAGCCCTGCTTTCGTTGCCGAACTCACAACATATGACGAACTCAGCATCGTATCCGCGATGCAGTTCGGACGAGTTGTCATCGATGGTGACAAACAGGTCCTTGGTGCTTTCGATCCGAATACGATCGAGCAAGTGTTGGTGCTCAACGCCAACGACGATGCCGTGGCTGCCGTGGCTGCACGAGATACGATGATTGTCGCAAGCGCGTTCCTCGAGGAGAAAGACTGGGCAATCGGCGACATGGTGAGCGTCGAGTACCCGAGGACGGGCCAGGTGCAGACGACCATTGTCGGCACATACGAGACAGATGACTTCTCAAACCTGTACCTGTCCACCGCGACATACAAGGCGAACTTCCAATACCTCGGCGACCACGTCGCATTCGCCAACGCCGTGGACGGAGTGAGCGTCGCCGAAGCCCAGGAAGCAATCTCGCCGACCGTCGCGAGCTATGGAAACGTCAAGGCACAGACGAAGTCCCAGTTGGTCGATGATGCCGAGAGCCAGATAGATCAGGCGCTTGCGTTGTTCACTGGTCTGCTCTTCTTTGCGGTGATCATCGCGGTTCTCGGCATCACGAACACCCTCACGCTCTCGATCTATGAACGAACAAGAGAGATCGGGTTGCTGAGAGCTGTCGGGATGGTTCGCCGTCAGGTAAGGCGCATGATCCGGTGGGAAGCCGTGATCATCGCGACCTTTGGAGCGATTCTGGGCGTTGGCATCGGCATCGTGCTTGGTTGGGCGGTTGTCAAGGCCCTGGCCGACGAGGGATTCGGGGCCTTCAGCATCCCCGTTGGACAGGTCATCCTTGCTCTCGTGCTCGCAGCCGCGGCCGGGGTGCTCGCAGCCATCTGGCCGGCTCGAAAGGCCGCTCGCATGAACATCCTCGACGCGATCAGCACGGAGT
>CAZWMX010000015.1:13266-14476 GCA_964635205.1 uncultured Acidimicrobiaceae bacterium
TCGGTACCGTACCACCACGCCGCATTCGACCTAGAGGAACCCATGGGCCCATTCATCATGATCGCCGGCATCGTGGCGATGATCGTCATCCACGAGGGTGGCCACTTTCTGGCTGCCAAGGCGTTCGGGATGAAGGCCACTCAGGCGTTCTTCGGATTCGGTCCGAAACTCTGGTCCACACAGAAGGGCGAGACCGAATATGGCGTGAAGGCGATTCCGTTGGGTGGTTATGTGCGCATCATCGGGATGAATCCGTTCGAGGAGATTCCCGAAGAGGACGAGAGCCGCACATACCGAGCAGCTCCCTTCTGGAAGAAGGCGGTGGTTGTCCTCGCGGGAATTCTCAGCCACTTCGTCGTGGCGTTGCTACTCCTTTGGTTTGTCGGAACGGTCTGGGGAATCGTCGTCTTCGAAGCAGACGGGACGCCTGCCCGAACGACAACGATCGCGTCCGTGAGCCAGACGGTTCCCCGCACCGTCGAGCCCTCTCCGGCACGCGTTGCCGGCGCTGAGCCGGCGGACGTGATCATCGCTACGGATGGAGTGCCGGTCACGACCTGGGAGGATTTCGCTCTCTTCGCAGAAGAACATGGCAATACCGATGTCGTCATCACCGTTGACAGAGATGGTCAGGTGGTGGATCTTCCCACGACCCTGGCGACATGGGATCGACGGGTCACAGTAGACGGGGAATACGTCCTTGGTCCTGACGGGGAACCGATCACCGAGTCGGTCGGGTTCTTCGGTGTCACGCCCGAGGCTGAACGCGCAACGATCGGGCCGATCGCGATGATCCCCAAGGCAGCAACCCAGTTCGGCGAAGCCGCTGTGATGAGTGTGCGAGGCCTCTGGGAGCTGGTGCTCGGGTTCCCGAAGCTCGTGATGTCCTTGTTCGGCGGTGATGACGAGATACTCGACACGGTACGTCCGATCAGCCCGATCGGACTTGTGCGAATCGCCGGTCCGCTGGAATCAACCCTTCAGCTGCTCGCCCTCGTGAACATCTTTGTTGGTGTGCTCAACTTCGTTCCCCTGTACCCGCTCGACGGCGGACATTTCGCTGTGGCGGCGTATGAGAAGGTCACGGGACGTCAGCCGAACATCGAGAAGCTTCTGCCTCTCGCTGCGGCTGTGTTCATCTTCCTCGTCAGCCTCGGATTGATGGGTGTCTACCTGGACATCTTCAAGCCGATTCAGTAAACGGTGCGCT
>CAZWMX010000015.1:14576-20199 GCA_964635205.1 uncultured Acidimicrobiaceae bacterium
CTAGTGTCTGCATGGTCTACCCGAATCAAGGGAGTGGAGAGTCATGTCGTTCTGGGACCAGATGGTCACCGAATTCGAGTCGCTCGGCCAGCTGGTCGCTGAGTGGCTGCCCCGGATCATCGTTGCGTTGATCGTTCTCGTCGTTGGTCGTTGGATCCTCTCGTGGATCCGCAAACTGACCGAGAAGTTCTTGAATTTGGGATTTGTTCAAGGAATCTTCGACCGGGCAGGTATCACCGGTGCACTGGCCGCCTCGGACCAGACTGCAGCCGGGGTTACCGCTTCTGTCGTCTATGCGTACTTGGTGGTGGTGCTGTGGCTCATTGTGTTCCGGATCCTCGAGATGAACACACTGGAAGCTCTGCTTGAACGCTTCCTGGCTTGGATTCCGACGGTACTGCTCGCTGTGCTCGTTGTGGTCATCGCAGCTGCGATCGCCAGCTGGGTCGCCGGACTCGTCAAGCCGTTCGCCGATTCGAAGGGTGTGGGTTGGCTGACAGCCCTTGTGCACGTTTCTGTCATCCTGTTTGGTGTCCTCTTCGCACTTGATCTCCTCGAGGTCACCTTTGCGGAAGACATCACGAAGATCCTCATCGCGGCCGCAGGCATTGCGTTCGCCATCGCGTTCGGCGTCGGCGGAATCGATGCCGCAAAGAAGTGGTGGGCGAAGTATCTGAGCCCGAAGGACACAGGCTACGGAGGGTAGTAGAGCTCGCTCCTCCCTGAGGAGCGAGCGTTTACGGTTTACGGTTTACGGTTCACAGTCGGAACCTTCTGAAACTGTGAACTGTGAACTGTGAACTGTTTACTCTTCCGCCATGACCTTCATTCGACGTGACACCCGCAAACTTCGAGTTGGTGACGTCGAAGTTGGGGGAATGGCACCCGTCTCGGTGCAGTCGATGACAACAACCAAGACGGCCGATGTCGACGCGACGCTCGCCCAGATCTACGCGCTCGCTGGCACCGGTGCGGACATCGTCAGGGTCACATGTAACACGGTCGAGGCGGCGCAGGGGATTGCTGAGATCATGCCGAGGTCTCCTGTTCCGATCGTCGCCGACATTCATTTCCAGTACCGTCTTGCCCTTGCGGCGATCGAAGCTGGTGTCTCCGGCCTGCGCCTCAATCCGGGCAACATCCGCAACGAGGCACATATCAAGACCGTCGCCACCGCTTGTAAGGACGCAGGGATCCCGATCCGAATCGGTGTCAACGCGGGGTCGCTCGACAAGGACCTGCTCGATAAGCACGGCGGCCCCGTCCCCGAGGCTCTCGTCGAATCCGCGATGCAAGAGGTCAAGTATTTCGATGATGTTGGCTTTCACGATGTGAAGATCTCCGTCAAACACTCGAACGTGCCGCTGATGGTCGAGTCCTACAGGCTGCTTGCCGACACCACCGACTACCCGCTTCACCTCGGGGTGACAGAGGCCGGGCCCCTTCCCGGCGGCTTGATCAAAGGTGTTGCAGGCATCGCGACGCTGTTGAATGAAGGTATCGGCGACACCATTCGTTTCTCGCTCACGGCCGACCCGGTGGAAGAGGCCAAGGCAGGAAGGGCACTTCTCGAGTATCTCGGTCTGAGAGAGCGGACGACCCTCGATTTCATCGCCTGTCCTTCGTGTGGGCGAGCAGAGGTCGATGTCATCAAGGTCGCGGGCGAGGCAAATGACAGACTGGAGGAGCTCGGTTTCGCCATGCAGGTCGCGGTCATGGGTTGTGTCGTGAACGGTCCGGGCGAAGCGAGAGAGGCCGACCTCGGTCTTGCTGCCGGGCGCGGCAGAGGGCACCTGTTCATCAAGGGTGAGGTTGTTCGTGTTGTGCCCGAGGCCGAAATGGTCGTTGCCCTGATCGAGGAGGCGAAACTCATCGCAGAGGAGGGCATCGAAGCCCGGTTGGCCGCAGCCGACGTTTCCGCCGCGGACCTCGCAGCAGAAGAAGCTCTGGAACTTCTCACGATTCAGGGAGATGCGAACCGAACCGTGGCCCGCAAGGCCTCCGTTGCCGAGGTTGCGTCGGGATCAGACACCGACTGACGTTCGGCTATCCTCGCCGCCAGTCGATCATCAGGAGCGCCGTGCGCTGGTCAGAAGCCTTCATTCCCACTCTTCGAGACGATCCTGCCGACGCAGAGGCCGTGAGCCACAAGCTGCTTGTGCGCGGTGGGTACATGCGCCAGCTCACGGCGGGTGTCTATTCCATGCTCCCTCTCGGCCAAAGGGTCCGAGCGAAGGTCATGGCGATCATCAAGGAAGAGATTGACGCCATCGGTGGCCAGGAGTTCCTATTGCCGCAACTTCACCCGATTTCGATCTGGGAGAAGACAGGCCGGATCGAAACGATGCGCGACATCATCATGTCCTTCGAGGACAACAAGGGGAGTACCGTCATCCTGGGCCCGACCCACGAGGAGATCTTCGCGACCGTGGCCTCCGAGATCACGTCCTACAAGCAGCTTCCACAGCTCTGGTACCACATCCAGACGAAGTTCCGTGACGAGGCACGTCCGAAGTCGGGTCTCCTGCGCGTACGTGAATTCACGATGAAGGACTCCTACACGTTCGACGTCGACTTCGAGGGTCTCGACAAGCAATTCGGTCATCACTTCGACGCGTACATGCGGATCTTCGACCGGCTCGGAATGGATGTTGTCGCCGTCCATGCCTCGTCCGGGGCGATGGGCGGCAAGGAATCTGTCGAGTTCATGGCACCATCGGAAGTCGGTGAGGATGATGTCGCGGGCTGTGCAGCCTGTGGGTACGCGGCGAATCTCGAGCGAGCGGAGTCGGCTCTCCCGCCCATCGAGGATCCTGAAGGCGAAGCGCAGGTCGAACGATTCGACACTCCCGGTGTGCGCACGATCGAGGATCTGACGACCTTCCCCGGAGGTGCGTCCGCCGACCGTCAGATCAAGACCCTCGTCTACTCCCTCGACGGGCAACTGGTGTTGATACTTCTGCGCGGTGACCATGCCCTCCAGGATCAGAAGCTGATGGACTCAACGGGTGCGATCGACGTACGACCGGCACATCCTCCCGAGATCCAGGCATTACTCGGTGCGGACGCTGGAAGCCTCGGTGCAGTTGGCGTTTCGGGAATCCGTGTGATTGCCGACGAAGCGCTCCGTGGCAGACATCACATGACGACGGGAGCAAATGACAATGACGTGCACGTCCGTGGTGTTGATGTTGGCCGCGATATCGAAATCGAATCGTGGTATGACCTGCGAACAGCGGAAGCCGGCGAGGCGTGTCCCACGTGTGGGGCCGAACTCCATGTGTACACGGCCATAGAGGTCGGGCACATATTCAAGCTTGGCACGTTCTACGCGAACAAACTCGATCTCACCGTGCTTGACGAGAATGGGAAGACGATCCCGATCGTCATGGGCTCCTACGGCATCGGCGTGGAACGGAACATTGCCGCATCCATCGAGGCGAACCACGACGAAAACGGGATCGTTTGGCCGATCGCGATCGCCCCCTATCACGTGGTCATCACCGTTGTGAGACCGGACGATGAGGGATCCGAAGAGGTCAGTTCCGACATCTACGACGAACTCACCGCTGCCGGTGTTGAGGTACTCCTCGATGATCGCAAGGAGAGGCCCGGCGTCAAGTTCACGGATGCCGAATTGATAGGTATTCCGCTGCGCATCACCGTTGGGCCCAGGGGTCTCGAAAACGGTGTTGTCGAATTCGCCGTACGCCGCTCGGGCGAACAACGCGAGGTCGCGACAAAAGACGCGGTAGCCGAGGTACACGCGTTCTTGGAGGAAGCTGGCCAACAAAGACCGTAGAGTGAAAGAACGGAATCGGTCATCTGCCGACAGTTTTCTGTCGGCAGCCGGCATTGCCAACTCGCTGGTATACTGCTGGCGCGAACCGAGATCTCTGCAGGGGTGGGCCGTGGCCCGCCTCTTTGTATGGGCAGAGGCTTTTTTGGCATGTAAGGAGTGAAGTGGCAAGCGTGCAAGACCGACTGTGGGATCGTATCGATCCTTATGTCGCGGCTGAGGGTATCGAACTCGATGACATCGAGGTCCTCGGTGGCGGCCAGATCGTGCGCGTCACCGTCGATGCAGGATCCCCCATTGGCGTCGACATGATCGCAGAGCTCTCGAAGGGTATCGGCCGACTGATCGAAGACGATGACCCGTTCTCCGGCGCGTATACGCTCGAAGTTTCGTCTCCAGGGTTGGAAAGGAAGCTCACTCGAGCCAACCACTACAGCAAATCGATCGGCCGCGACATCAAGGTCAAGACCTTTGCGGCAATCGAAGGCGACAAGAACCACACGGGTGCGCTCGTGACAGCTGATGACGTCGGCTTCACGATCGACATCGACGGAACCAAACGGAAATTCCGGTACGAGGACGTGTCGTCGGCACGAACAGTCTTCGTATGGGAGAAGGGCGCCCGACCGGGCAAGGACGCGTAGGAGACACGATGGATTACAACCTCATGGATGCGCTCGAGATGCTGGAACGCGAAAAGGGTGTCCCACGCGACACCATCCTCGAGGCGCTCGCCAACGCGCTCGTTTCTGCCTACAAACGTACCCCCGGAGCTGCAGAGGAAGCCAGGGTCACCATCGACGCCGATACCGGCGAGATAATGGTCTACGGCCAGGAACTCGACGAAGACGGAAACGTCACGGACGAGTGGGCCGACACTCCGGAGAATTTCGGGCGAATCGCCGCACAAACAGCCAAACAGGTCATCCTGCAGCGGCTGCGCGACGCGAAACGCGAGCAGGTCTTCGAGCTGTACGACGGGCGCGAAGGCGACCTGGTGACGGGCATCGTCCAGCAATCCGATCATCGGTACTCGATTCTTGATCTCGGAGATGCCGAAGCGATACTTCCCGGATCCGAGAAGATCCCCTACGAGCGGCTCGAACGAGGCAACCGTGTCAAGGCGTGGATTCTCGAGGTACGAGGAGAAGGCAAGGGCCCACAGATCGTTGTGTCTCGTAGTCACCCTGAATTCATCCGGGCACTCTTCGAACTCGAGGTCCCCGAGCTGGTCGACGGAGACATCGAGATCAAGGCCATCGCTCGAGAGGCAGGTCACCGCACGAAGATCGCTGTGGCGTCCAACGATCACAACGTGGATCCTGTCGGTGCCTGTGTTGGAGCCCGCGGTTCGCGTGTTCGCCAAGTAGTCAATGAGCTCAAAGGTGAGAAGGTCGACATCGTTGAGTGGGATGACGACACCGGGCGATTCATTGCAGAAGCATTGAGTCCCGCTCGAGTACAACAGGTTCGCCTCGACGACGAAGGTGAAGAAGAGGGCACTGCTGTTGTCATCGTCCCGGATCATCAGTTGAGCCTCGCGATCGGGCGCGAAGGCCAGAACGCAAGGCTCGCGGCGAGATTGTCCGGATACCGGATCGATATCCGATCCGAGTCCCAGGATCTCGGACTTGATGAGGATGAGGAAGAGGAGGCCGTTGAATTCGAAACGGTGGAAGATGGCGATGGAGCCGGTCAGGTTTCAGCAGAAGACGACGCAGAAGTCGAGGGTGAAGATTCCGAACCAGCGGCTGAAGGCCGGGAGCCGGTAGCCGAGGACGAGCCCGAAGCTGAGGAAGAGGACGAGCCTTCAGCTGAGGAAGA